>JAIXVN010000306.1 GCA_027483005.1 Verrucomicrobiaceae bacterium | reverse complement strand
TCGGACTGCTTTACGAGAAAAACAACTACACCGCCATCGACTTCGTGCGCGTGTCGCTGCCGCAAGCCACGAACCAGACCGATGCCCTGCCGCCCTACACCCTCTGGGCGAACACGAAGTTCAGTTCCGCCCAGTTGATGAACGCCGCGATCTCCGGCCAGTCGGCGGATCCGGATGGCGATGGAAACCACAATCTCGTCGAGTTCCAGACCGGCACCAATCCGCTGATCTCCGACAACGTTTCGCCCTGGACTGGTCCCGATCTCGGAAAGCTGGCCATCATCGGCGATTCGATCACCCAGGCCTCCGGCAGCGGCTACAGTGCGAATGCCTACGGCCAGAATGCCTGCCGGGGCTACCGCTGGCATCTCTTCAAGAACCTCGTCGATGCCGGGGCGAAATTCGATTTCGTCGGATCGATCAACACCAACTTCACCAGCGACGCCCAGTATCCGTCTTGGCGGAGCATGCAGTTTGATCGTTCAAACGAGGGCCACTTCGGCTGGCGCGCCTTCCAGATCCGCGGCACCAGCGCGGGAAGCACCGCCGCCAACCGGGGCAGCGGCAACATCAGCCAATGGCTCGATCCCAAGCTCGGCGGCTACATTCCCGACACCGTCACGATGATGATCGGCATCAACGACTTCGGCGACGGCCGCACGCCCACCCAGGTGCGCGACGATGTGGCAGCGATCATCGACACGATCCAGACCGCGAACCCGAAGGTCCGCATTCACCTCATCGAGGTCCTGCATGTCGGCTCCGGACACGCGCAGTATCCGGGGCTCAACTCCACCGTCGACATCTACAACACCAGCTTCCTGCCCGCGCTCGCCACCTCGAAGACCACCGCCAACTCGACGGTCACCGTGGTGCCGATGCTCAACGGCCAATCCGGCGGCTTCCTCGCCGATGAGATGACCCACGATCAGGTCCATCCGAACAGCCGTGGCGAGGCCTACATCGCCGCACGCCTTTCCACCGCCCTCGGGCTGAGTTCGCAGTGGACGCCGGTCGCAGTGACGAATGGAAATTTCGAAAGCGCCTTCACCGGCAGCGGGCTCACCCTCGCGCCAGGGGGCTGGACGCTTTATGGCAGCCCGGGCGTGGCTCCGTTGAAACTCACCGACTACTCCGCCGTCGCGGAAAGCCGGGTCGATCTAACAGCCACCGGCGTTTCCTCCAGCGCCGGTTCGAGTTACGTGATCGCAGGCACGGCGGACACCGGCATCAAGCAGACGCTTTCCGAGACGCTCACCGCAGGAAAACATTACATGCTGCAAGTCAGCGCGTATTCGGGATCGGCCGCTCTAACAGCTGGCGATTGGGCGGTCGAGGTCTGGGCCGGGGCCACCAAGGTCGGCGAGGCGGACAACAAGCGGAAACTGCTCCAATACACCGCGGGAACGGCCTCGCAGATCGGTTCCAGACTGACCGAGCTGACGGTCGAGTTTCTTGCCTCGGATTTCCCCACCGCCATCGGCCAGCCGCTTGAGATCCGGCTGATCTCGAAGCATGCGGCCCGCTATGTCGGTTTCGACGATGTCCGACTGTCCTCGAAGGCAGCTCCGGGAAATGGCGCGCCCAAGGCCCTGAAGGTTTACATCCTCACCGGGCAATCGAACTCGCTCGGCACCACCAATGGCAGCGAACTCGACCGCCTGCCCGGCCTCGACCCGGCCGACGACCAGATCCGCTTCTGGTGGGCGAACGTGGCCGATGCCGCCTCATCGCTCGGTTCCAGCGGCGCATTCTTCAAGCCGCTCCAGGCCCAGCAGGGAAACAACTTCTACACCGGCAGCGAGACCCACTGGGGACCGGAGATCGGCTTCGGTCGCGCGCTGCATCATGCCGGCGAGCGCGATTTCGTCATCATCAAGGCCTCACGCGGCGGTGGCGGAAACTCCAACTGGGACAAGGTCTCTGGAGGCCACATGTATGACCAGGTGGTCAACACGGTGACCGCCGCCTCCAGTCGGCTGACCTCCCAGGGCCACAGCGTCCAGATCGCCGGACTTCTCCATCTCCAGGGGGAAAGCAACACCACGGCGGAGGCGGCCATCGCGGGCAGCCGTTTCAAGACCCTCATCGACAACCTCCGCATCGATCTGCCGAATGCCTCGGGCCTCAAGGGCTACATGATTGGAAATGTCGACAGCAGCGCCGACGACGCCACCACGCGCAGCCAGCAGGAAGCCATCGCGGCGGCAAATCCCTCGTATCTGTTCTATGCCGACAGCCTCGACCAGCAGGACGAGCTCAATCCGGTCGACAACCTCCATCACAACAAGCGTGCCAAACTTTCCAACGGGGCCCGCTTCGCCCGCATGGTCCTCGGCACGCCCGCAGGCTTCAACGCCGCCGCCGGGTTCGGCGCGCCTTGCGGGATCGGCTATGGACTGAGCAGCGCGGGCCTCGCTCCGGACTCAGGCATTCCGCAAAACCTCAGCGCCTGCCATCCGGTCCTTCAGGGCTGGTCGGAGGAACGCTCGACGGTCGCAACCTCCAGCCAGACGAACGCCAGCCTGCTGCCGGATCCGGTCGGCAATGTCCCGGCCTTCGCGATCACCGATGCCGACACCAGCGGCAGCGGCTACTATTATTCCAGTAGATTCACCGCCACCCAGACCGCCGGATTCGCCGCCAGCGGCTGGCGGGCGGAAATGAACGCGCGTTTCCCGACCGCCTTCGACACCGCGCCCTCGGTCTTCCTCCAGTATGGCGATGCCTCGTCGCGCTGGCGGGTCGAGTTCCAGCGCGGCACCTCCGGCAGCCTCAACGCCACCTTCACCGGCAGCGGCGGCCCGCAGACCGTCGCCCTGCAAGCCAGCTACGACAACGCCTACCATCGCGTCTCGCTGCGCCGCGCGGCGGGTGCGCCCGGGACCGCCGCCGAGCTCGTCTTCGATGGCGGTGTGCTGGCTCAAGTTTCCGCCACCGCGATCGATGCCGCACTTGAGCCGGGCGTTCATTTCGGCACGCAAAGCGCCACCGGCCAGGGGGTGGTGCACGTCGCGAGCCTCGGCTTCACCACCCAGCCGGCCACTGCCGAGGTCTCGATCCGCGCGACCGATCCGGAGGCCAACGAAGTCACTGACACGAGCGCGGCCTTCACCGTGAGTGTGTGGCCTGCACCTGCTTCCGACCTGAACGTTCCAATCGTGGTTTCCGGCAGTGCCACCAGCGGCTCGGACTTCACCGCCCTTGCCTCCAGCATGACCATTCCCGCCGGGACGAACTCGGTCATCATTCCTGTCAGCGTGCTGGGCGACAACATCGGCGAGGGCCCGGAAACCTTGATCGCCACCCTGTCCGAAGGCAGCGGCTACACCCTGGTGCCGACCACCTCCGCCACGATCACCATTCAGGAAACGTCGGACACGGTCACGATCACGGCCAGCGATCCGAACGCCTCGAAAGCCGGGGACCCGGGAAGCTTCACCTTCACCCGCGGATCGCCACTCGGTTCGCTGCTGGTGGCCTATTCGCTTTCCGGCACGGCCATCGCGGGCAGCGACTACGCGGCACCCGGCGGATCGATCACCTTTCCGAACGGCGAAACCAGCGTCGTCCTCTCCCTCACCCCGATCCCCGACGACCTCTACACGCGCGGCACCAAGTCGATCATCGCCACGCTGAACCCCAGCGCCGCCTACGCGGTCGGGTCGCCTTCCAGCGCGCAGATCAATCTCGCCGGTGGCCTTTCCAATCCCACCAAGGCCCCCAACAGCGACGCGCTCAATCTCGCCAGCAGCTGGCTCGGCAATACCCCGCTGAGCAGCGAGATCCCGCTCTGGGACCAGCATCTTTTCTCCGCCAACAGCAGCCCGCTCGGCGCGAACACCACCTGGGCCGGGCTGAGAATCGGCTCGGGAGCCCAGGCCCCAGGCGGCGACATCTCGATCACCGGCGCGTTCACCCTCGCTCTAACAGGAACGCTCGATCTCGGGACGACGCGAAATCTAACAGTCGCCACCAGTTCCCTCACCTTCGCCGGACTGACCGGCTCCAGCAGCCTGCGGATCTCCAACAGCGCCGGCATCTTCAACAGCGCCGGCACGGCCGGTGGCCTTGATTTCAACGGACGCCTTGAACTGCGCGGCGGCAGCAACACGATCCAAAGCAGCACTGGCGCGGCCGGCACCAGCGGCAACTTCTACCTGCTCAACAGCAGCAGCCAATCGCAGTCCAGCGGCAGCCGCTTCGCACTCGACACCGGGGCTTCGGTCACCGACCGCAAGGACTTTGCCTGGATCATCGACAACGGCAACGTCCTCACGCTTTCCTCGCTCAGCGGCCATGGCGCGGTCCGCAACGACGCGGGCGGCGTCACCGGCAGCACCGTGACGCGCCGCATCAGCGTCGATCAATCCGGCGGCGACACCACCTTCAACGGAGCCCTGCTGTCCCACACCAGCAGCGCCGGAGCGGTCCGGGCATTGACCCTCACCAAGGACGGCAGCAGCAAGCTCACGCTGGCCGGCTTCATCGGCAAGCAAACCACCTCCTCCGGGAGCGCGGCGGCGGCGGTGAACCTCATCGTCAACAACGGCACGCTGGAGGTCAGCAACGCCTCCAACAGCACCACCACCAACACCCCCGCGCGGAACACCACCGGCACCGTGACGATGAACGGCGGCACCTTCGCCTTCGCCAGCAACGCCTGGCCGAACACCAGTGGCGGAGCCTTCCTGATGAACGGCGGCACCCTGCAATGGAGCAGCGGCAACACCCAGGACATTTCCGGTCGTCTCGCCCCGATCCCTTCCGGGAAAAGCGCGGTGTTCGACACCAATGGCAATGCCATCACCTTCGGCACCGCCCTGACCGGCAGCGGCGGCTTCACCAAGACCGGAGCCGGATCGCTCATCCTCACCGCCTCGAACCCACTCGCCGGCACCGCCATCGTGCAGAGCGGAACCCTGATCCTGAACGGAGCCCTAACAGGTAGCGGCGGAGCCACGATCGCCAGCTCCGGCACTCTAACAGGCAGCGGCTCGGTCTCGGGACCCGTGAGCTCCTCCGGCTCGATCCAGCCGGGAAACGGCATCGGCACGCTCACCTTCGGCGCGCTTTCCCTCGGCAACGGAGCCTCCTTTTCCTGGCAGATCAGCAACTGGAACGGCGTCGCCGGAACGGGCTTCGACACGATCTCGGCCAGCACGCTGGATCTAACAGCCTCTCCCTCGTCGCCCATCACCCTTCTCATCAGCGAGCAATCGCTCACCCAGTTCCGCAACTCGCCCGCCACCTTTCCGCTGATCCAGACAAGCGGCGGCATCACGGGTTTCAGCGCCTCGAAGTTCGTCGTCAACCCAAGCGGCTTCACCAGCGGTGGCGGTGTCTGGAACGTCCAGCTCTCAACCGATGGAAAGTCACTCGAACTCGTCTACAGCGGCGCGACGCCCGACTCGAACGGCAACGGCCTCCACGACACCTGGGAGAT
>JAIXVN010000338.1 GCA_027483005.1 Verrucomicrobiaceae bacterium | reverse complement strand
CGTCGGGCCTGATGAAAATCGCCCGCCTTGACAGGAATCCGTGAGGATCACCCGTCAAGACGGACTTGGGCATCCGGCTTGTGTGGCTCGGTGACTGCGGACCTGCATTGGACCGCGAGATCCTCAGCCATTGGGCGCACAGGCCGGAAAAGCGACAGTGATGGCCACGATCGCAAGGGCGAGGGAAACCATCGCGAGCTTCGACCGGCATTTCATGTCTGATGGCATGAGCCTTTCACCCTGATGAGTCAAGTGTGCGGACACCGGACCTCAGGCTCGCTCATTCGACTGCCAGACGGACGAAGACCTTCGAGGTTGGCCCCGCTCCACTGATGGTGCCGCTGGCCTCGACGATTTCGGGGTCGGCTCCGGGTTCGGAAACCACGGCCTCGGTGAAGACGATGGACTTGCCGTCGTGGCTCTGGCCGCTGGTGAACCAGGTCTTGAGATCCATGCTCCAGCGCAGCACGCCGGTGACGTCATGGCGGTTCTTCGCGCGACGATAGCGAACCTTGAAGCTGTTGGCGGTCGCCATCGGGATCTCCAGGGCCCCATGACTTCCCGGATCGCCCGGCAGTGTGCCCATGAAGTACTCGATGATGTTGGCGCTCGAATCTCCATCGGCATCGTCGCCAGGAGCACGCTTGGCGGGATCGGAGATATTGGCGAAGTAGAAGCCCTGATCCGGCTTGTCTTCAATGGTGGCTTGCGAACTGGAGGGTGTGCCGAAGGTGAATCCGGGGTTCGCCGCCAAGGTGAGGGTGATGGTTTGCGGGCCCTCGGCCTTGTTGTCGGGCTGGACGGTGAGGGGCAGCGTGACGCTGCTTTGGCCGATCGGGATGGTGATCGACGATTGAAAGCCGGTGTAGTCGCTTCCTGCCACAGCGCTGCCGGAGGCGGTGAGTGGGACGATCAGTTCGGTCGTGGTAGGTCCGCTGCGAGTGAGGGTGAAACCGAGGCTGCGGTCCGCTCCATGTTCGCCAGCCGTGGCGTCTGTGGCGGCAATGCTGACGGCTGGCAGGACGATCGGCGTGAAGGGAATGGCGAGCACGCGGAGATCGATGGCCTCGTGCGTCCCGTTCACGCCTTCCAGATCCTGGGTGAAGACGCGGAACGAATTTCCGCTCGCGGACCAGGAGAGCAGGTTGTCCGCCGCCGCGCTGTTGGCTCCGCCGGTGGTGGAGTCGGCGGTGAGGAACAAGGCTGCGGTCGTGGGGTTGATGATCGAGCCATCGCCAAAGGTGATATCAACTCCATTGACTCCGGGAACCGCGGTGACCCCCAAGGCGGACGCGGCGGAGTTGAGGTTGGAGACCGTGCCTGCGGCCTGGATGCGCCCGGCAAAAACTCCGGGCGAGCTCGGCGGCAGATAGACGAAGGAAAAATCATTCGTCTGCAGGCTTCCAGCGTTGTCGCGTGTGTCGATGAGCCAGCGGTTGTTGTCCACCCGCACCGAGCAGATGTTGTCGGCGAGCGTGCCGCTGTTGCCATTGGTGAAGGCGAACAGGTTGCCCGCGATCGACAGGCCGTTGACGGCATAGACTCCGCCGCTGACGGACGAGACCGTGACTCCGACGGGCAGGTTGGCCGCGACGATCGAGGCATCGGCCAGCACGATCGCGCCGGTCCAGCCTTTGGCATACGGCAGGTAGCTGACGGACAAGCCTGCGGTTTCCTCGGCGGTGGCGGGATTGCTTCCGGGGGCGTTGGCGTTGGAGTTGTCGAGAACGTTCACGAACACACCGCCGCCACTGGAGAAGGGCTGGCAAAGGTTGTCCTGGGCGGCGACACCGGTGGATGGACCATTCCAGTTGCTGGCCATCGTGATGCCCGCATTGAAGGCAAGGCTCGAACCGTTGAGGCGGAGTTCGAGATCTCCGAGGTTGCTGCCAGGAAGATTGAATTGCAGGGGCGAGGGACCGGTCTGCACCACCGACCACGTGGGAGCGTCGAAGGTTCCGACGGAAACGGTGCTAGCATCCGGCACGGCGGCCTCGGTGAAAACCGTGAGGGTCAAGGGTGCCGAGGTCGTCGTTTGTCCGACACGGTCGGTGGCCCGCGCGGTGAAGGTGTAGACGCCCGGCGCGAGATTGCTGAGATTGAAGGTGAACGGCGCTTCGAGATCCTCGCCCAGCACGGTCGGATTGACCGGTCCGGAAAGAAACTCGACCTTCGTGACCGCTGCCTCGCTGTCAGTTGCATTCGCCGCCAGGGTCAGAGTGGCGGGGGCTTCCAGCAGGGTGCCTGCGGTTGGCGGAACGAGCGACACGCTTGGCGGGCCATCGCCAAACACCACGGTCACGTTCGCGACGCTGGAAATGCCGACGAGCCCCTGATTGTCGATGGCACGGGCGCTCACCGCGTAGCTGCCGGGTTGCACGCCGCCCCAGGAAAAGGTGTAGGGAGCGTTCGTGTCCTCGCCGATCTTGGTGACTCCCTCATAAAACTCGACGCGGACGACGCTGCCGTCATCGGTCGCCGTGGCGCTCAGCGGAATCGTCGCCGGCGAGGAGTAGGACGCATCATTGAGCGGAGTGACCAGCGAGACAATCGGCGCGGCACCGGCATCGGTCGTGAAACCTCGTGCGGCGGAACTCGCGACATTGCTGCCATCCGCGGCGGCGGCATACCATTCGTATCCCTTGCTGGTGGCGAGGCCGGTCCAGGCCAGCGAGGCGGTGGTGCCGGAGGCCGGGACCTCCACGGTGCCCAGTTCGGTCCAGGCATCAACCGGAGCCTGCATGCCATAAGTCAGATCATAAGTGCCGTCGAAGTGCGGCAGATTGTCGGATGCGGAAACGGCACGACCGAGTGTGGGCGACCAGCTTTCGACGCGAATCCGGTTGTTCGCCGGTGAAAAGGTCAGCGTGCGGAGGAAGCCGTTGCCGCCGTTCACGAGTCCCTGATAGTCGGACAGGATTGAGTAAACGGTGCGGCCTTCGAAGGTGTCCGAGCGGAAGCCTTCCGCGTGGATGTGACCGCAGAGCAGCAGGAAAAGATTCGGGTTGTCCTTGAGGTTGTTGTAGATCGCCGCGCCTTGCGTGCCGAAGCCCGCCGGGTTTCCCTGACCGATGATGTAGTGGCTGGAAATGATGGCCCGGCGTTCCGGATAGGCCTTCAGCAGGGCGTCCGCCCAGTCGAGGATCGCCTGGTTCGGGGTGGTGTCGTAGGCGAAGTGGATCGAGATGAAATCCAGTCCGCTGGCGCTCCAGAGTTGATAGTTGTTGGTGTTGTCGGAGCCATAGTTGCCACCCCAGTAGCTGCGGCCCGCGAAGCGCTGGGTTCCGAAGTACTGGTTGAAGAACGCGGTGGAACCGGTGTCGTAGCTGCCGATCGGATCGATGTCGTGATTGCCCGGCGCGATGCCGTAGGGAATGCCGCTGGCCCGCAGCGTGGTGAGCGGGTCTTCCAGCAATCCCATGGCACTGCTGGCGCGCTGCCACTCGATCGGGTTGCCCCCAAGGTGCCCGTTCTGCACGATGTCCCCCATGTGGGCCACGAACGCGATGTTGCGGGTGTTGCGATTGTCCACCACCCATTGGGTCTGCGCGCTGAACTGGCCGACAAGCTGCGCCACGGTGAGCCCCCAGTTTGCGGCCCTGGTCGGACTGCCCTCGGAGTAGAACTGCGTGTCGGGAATCGCGACGACGGTGAAATCCGGACCCGGACCGGAAGGCTGCGCGTTTCGACCATAAAACGTGACGGTCATCGGGTCGCCTTCCGGGTCGGCGAGATTGGCTCTCAGCGTGACCGCGCCACCGGAAATGGTCGCCGCATTCGCCGGATTGGCGAGGGTGACAACCGGTGGCAGGTCCGGGTTGATGATGAGGCTGGCGGATGCACTGAGCCGACCGGCCCCGAGCGTGTCCACGGCCCGTGCGCTGACCGCGAAGGTTCCGCTGGATGGGGGAGTCCAGGCGAAGTTGTACGGAGATGTGCTGTCCTCGCCGACTTTCGTGCCATCGACCAGGAACTCGACCCTGGCGATGCCGCTGTCGGCGTCCGTTGCGGTGGCCGTGAAGTTCACCGGATGGGGCATGCGCGAAACGGCATTGGCCAGTGGGGCGGTGAGGGTGATCTGCGGGCTGGCATTCGCGGCTGCGGCAGGAAAACCGTCCACCCACACCGGGCCGTTGACCAGCGTTCCCACCGAGTTTCCAGAAGTGCTGGAAGCCACCGAGCCACTGCCTTCATTCAAGCCGAAGCGACCGATCAATCCGGCAGTGCTGGCGATTTCCTGATTCATCGTGGCAGCGATCTGCGCTGCGCTGCGCGCGTAGTTCCAGACACGGGCTTCGTCGATCACTCCGTTGAAGGCCCCTTCGCGAACGCCCGTCGAGTTGATCGCGGCCCCAATGCCGAAGTGCTGGATGTTGTCGAAACGCGGAACCGCCCCGCTGACGGAAACCGTGGAGGTTCCCACCGCCGTGCCGTCGAGATACATCGTCCAAAGACCGGCAACGCCATCGAAGGTGACGGCGGCATGATGCCAGGTGCCGTTGCTGATCGGCGTATTCGTCGCGGTGATCGGGTGGTTGAGGCCGCTCGACTGGCTTTCAAAATCCGCGACCAGCACACCGCTGCTGGTGATGCCGAAGAAGATGTTGCAATCCACGTTGCTGCCATCGCTTTCCCCACGACCCTTGCCGAAAAGCGGGACTGCCGTGACGCCACCGTTGCCGGAGCTGGCCGTGAGGCCGCTGCCTTCCTGGCGGAACCAGCACTCGAGCGTGAACGCGCTGCTCGGTGGGCCGCCGACGTTGAGTTCCGGCGCGGGGCCCATCGTCACGTAGTCGTCCAGGCCGTTGAAGCGCAGTGCGGTGTTTGCTGGAAGGTTGGTGGAATCGAAGGTCACCGTCACGCTCTTCGCCACACTGGTGGAAATGGTGCCGTCGTTGTCCGTGGCGCGCGCGACGTAACGGTATTTCCCGATGGGCAGCGCGGTTTCCTCAAGCACGTAGGGGGCAGTGGTATCCGTGGCCACCACCACGCCATTGCGGAGGAACTCGACCTGCTGGATCGTGCCATCGATGTCCGTCGCGGAGGCCTCGACGTTGTAGCTTCCGGGCGCGTTGAGCCGACTGAATGAAGGGCCCGTGATGGAGACGACCGGAGGGTTGTTGGGAGCCTCGAAGAACGCGAAGCTGAACATGTCCTCGCCGTTCGTCGCGCCGTTCTGGAGGGTGGGCAGGGCGGTCGCACCGCTGAGGTCGCGGCTTTCGATGACCCAGCGGCTGTTCGGGCCGTCCCATTCGTAGCTGACGATGTTGTCGCCGGTGTTGGTGCCTGCGCCTTCGGGGCTGATGATCAGGACGCCGCTCGTGTTGCTCTGGCCGGGGATGGTGAGATACCACTGCCCGGTGCCGCCCTTGGTGACGGTGTAGGTTCCGCCTTTGACATCCGTGGTGGCGTCGCTGTTGACGCGTCCCATCGCCACGAGCTGCTTGCTGCCCACCGTGGCTTTCGGAATGTAAACGAAGGCGACCGGATCCTGCTCGTAAGTCCCGCCGTTCACCCCATTGTCATGCACATAGAGGGTGAAGGTGCCGTCGGTGTTTGCCTTCGAGAGTGCATAGTTGTCCTCGTTCTTGCCGTGGGTCACCAGAAGCACCCCATTCGCCGCGCTGCCGCCCAGCGAGTTGAGATTCAGCCCGAAGACGCCGCCGCCTGCGGTGGTGAACTGCGTCCCCAGATTGATGCCGGGACTCGCCGTGAGCACATCGGTCACCCCGTCGTTCGCGCCCGTCGAATTTCGCGCGAACCCGCCGAGCCACTGGGTGTAGGGAAACCACGCGCAGGCCACATTGAGGTTCGCCTCGTCGCCCTGCGCGGCTCGGAACACCGGCACCCAGTAGGACGTGCCCGCCGCTCCCGCGTTCCCCACGTGATCGGACGCACTCGTCGCATGAAACAAGCCAAAGGCATCTCCCGCCGCTGAGTTGTCCCGGCTGAGCTGCGAAACGGACGAAAGCATCACGCCGTTCGCCACATCGTTCGTCGTGCCGAAGCTGACGTCATAGTCGCCACGGTTTCCACCGCGGATGCCGAACCCGAGTGAACTGCCATAGCCCTTGCTCAGGGTGACGGAGGAGGGGTTGTTGCTGGCGTCGTTCTGGACGACGTTGATGTTTCCGAACTCGATCGTCTGGGCGGAGAGGAGGGTCGGAAAAAGGGCGGCGCAGAGAAGGAGGGAGCGTTTCACGTTGGGGGCAAGGGGGGAGCGGAGACGGGAGCTGGGGAGGATTCGCCGAGAGCCCGACGGGCTTCGCGGAGGAGTTGGAGATTGGTGGCGCTGCCGCGTTCCAGATTCGGAAGCGCGAGGAGCCGGTCGCGCAGGGCAAGCCAGGCCGCCAGGGATTCGGCGTTTCGTCCGGCTGTGGAAAGCAGTGCGGCCCGTCTCGCCATCCATGGCTCCGGGGTGGGGGCGAGTTTTTCGAGGCCGGCGATCCGGCCCAGCGCGTCATCCCAACGGCGGGCTTTCGTTTCGAACTCCAGGGCGCACAGCAGCAGCGACGGGGTGTTGCCCACCGTCTTCAGGCCACGATTGATCACCGCGCTGGCTTCCTGATCCTTGCCCTGCGCCGCCAGGCACTTGGCCAGAGCCATCGTGAGGTCGGCATTGGGCGACTGCGCCAGATCGAAGGCCTTCTGGAGGCTCGCCACCGCCTCACTCCACCGCTCCATGGCGGCGAGGGCACGGCCACGGGTAAAGAGCGCGTCCCCATGCTCGGGAGTCTTGAGCAGAAAGGCATCCAGTTCCGTCACCGCCGCCTCATGCCAACCCGCGCCCTCCAGCGCGAAGCCACGCAGATAGCCCACCGGATGTTTTCCGGGCGCCGCCTTTTCCACCAGCTCCAGCTCCTTCAGGCACGCCCGCCAATTCTCATGACCCGCGTGGGCCTCCGCGAGCTGGTATCGCAGCGCCGCATTCGTGCCATCGGCGCGGAGTTCGCCGAGAAGACGCTCCACCACATCGTGGTAGTCTCCATGGCCCTTCGCCATGCCGCCCAGCAGGAGCACGCACGACCCCACGACGAACGCGCTTTTCCTAAGCGAAAAACGGGCGGGTAAATGGATCGGTTTGGCATCGACGACTTCCATGGGGAACGTGGACTAAGCCCTCCGTTCCAGACTCCACCAAGCGCCCCAAGGTGAAACTTGCGACACAAGCGCTGGACGGGTGCGTTCGATCACGACGCAAAAAGGCCGGAAGGGCATCAGCACCCTCCCGGCCTTGGGAAACGAGAAACGTGGGTCCGCTCAGGCGGGCACCGGAGCCTCCGGCGTCGTGGAGTGGTTGGCACCGGCGTCCACGATCACGCGGGCGGACTCGTAGCCTTGGAAAAAGCTGGTGTTCGCCGTGCGGAAGAAGGCGTTCAGGCGATCGAGGATCGTCAGCTCGGCATCCACCTTGGCGAAGGCGGCCTCCAGATCCTGCGTCGAGACGGTTCCGTTCGCGATGACCGCCCGTGGGGCGGTGACAACGGCGCGGAAGGCGGCGATGGCATTGCCCAGCGCCGTGGTTTCCACGATCGTGATTCCGTAATCCGCCAGCGCGGCGAGTGGGCCGGAGGCCTGTTGCTGGATCCGCTCCGCCAGATCCGGGGCTTCCGTGTCGCGGGCGCGGATGACATCCGAGTAGGTCGTGGCGGCTGCCGTCTCCAGCACCTTGTCGCCTTCCACCATGGCATAAGCCCGGAGCAGGGAGGAGATATCACCGGTCAGCCGGGCCATGGTCTCCTTCTTCGCGGCCTTGTCGGCCGTCAGGCCCTTGGTTTCGGCATCACTTCCCAGCGCGAGCGCCTGGAGCTGGCTGAGTTCGGAGTTGAATCTCGTCACACCCGCCGCAAAGGCCGGGAGCGTGGCGGTGAGGGTGGAATTTGCGGCGAGAAAGTCCCGCACGACGAGATACATGGTCAGTTTGTTTTCCTGTGGAGTATTCATAAGGCATCCGCTTGGTAGCGCATGGCCTGCCGGAGAGGATATTGGATTATCTGTGGAAGTTTGTAATTTCCACAGTCTTACCCGGAGCCGCGACATTCCTGTCGCCAGGCAAGTGTGGATTTTGACGAGACAGCACTGACGTGACTCTTGATCACTCCTTTGCGGAGGCGTGCCGCACGAGCCTGGCCGACTCGGGGTCGTATCGGAATCCCTCAATCGATCCGGCCATCACCCGATCAATCACCTCCCGAATCACCGGCAGAGGAGCAAGAAACCACTCCTGCGGTTCAACCCCGAAATCAAAGCGGTCCTTCAATTCGAGGTCCAGTCGACCCTACCTCATCGCCTTTTGTGGCTCACGAATTCACACTAAACCCGCTTGTGGATCATTTTCTCTAAAATATGATCCACAAACAGGTTTGATGCTCACGGGTGATCCACAAGACCCTCGGCACAACGGAGAAGTCTCTGAAACGACAGAAGGGCCGGCGAGCGGCCGGACGACTCCCTGATTGTCAGCAAAATGCCTTCTTCCCTAAGAATCCGGAGCATTTCTCGCAGAATGGGAAGCCAACAGTAATTTGCGCGTCGTCGACCATCACTTCAGGCGTCTGACGTTGTTGGCGGAAAGTAGAGTACGCATCTGGGTGATGGCGATTTCGTTCAGCTTGAGCAGGCGCTCGGGCTGGGGCAGGCCCTGGCGGATCAGCACGGAATTGAGGCTTTCCAGATTGGTGAGGACGACTAGCTGTTCCAGCGGGGCGTGGTCGCGGAGGTTGCCTTCGGCTTCGGGATGGACATCCCGCCACTGCTTCGCGGTCTGGCCGAAGAGGGCGACATTAAGCAGGTCCGCCTCGCTGGCATAGACCAGCGCGGTCTGGGCCTTGGTGATGGTGGGAGGGAGGAGGGTTTCCTTGATGGCGTCGGTGTGGATCCGGTAGTTGATCTTGGCGAGCGTGCGCTGGAGGTTCCAGCTGAGCTGGAGACGGTCGTTCTCGTCATCCTTGAGCCGCTGGAATTCCTTGATGAGGTAGAGCTTGAACTCCACGGACACCCAGGAGGCGAACTCGAAGGCGATGTCCTTGTGGGCGTAGGTGCCGCCGTAGCGTCCGGCACTGGAGGTAAGGCCCACCGCGCCGGTTTTTTCGATCCACTGCTTCGGGGTGAGGACGAAGCTGTTCAGGCCGGTCTGCATTCTAATCCCGTCGAATTCGACGGGATTAAACCCCGGATTGTTGAGTCGCTCCCAGACCCCGAGAAACTCGACCGTGCTGCGGGTGCGTAGCCAGTTCCGGATGACATCGTCCGGGTGGTCGGGGTTCTTGAATTTGGCAATATCGGTCAGGCAGAAGATGTCCTCCTTGTTCTGCGAAAGCACCGTGACCGATGCCCCTTGAACTTCGATGGTGCGTCTTGACGATTTGCTCATGGCAGGGATGGCGGCTCTTCAGGAATGGCGGGCGGTGAACCGTTTGCTGGGCTGCAGGGATGGGGCGGAGTCTAGCGGTTCCTTTGAAACGGGGGCGAGAGAAAACGGGGGAAGCGGGAGAGAGCTAGAGAAGCGCGGCAGGCTGATGAAATGGCTGGCCTGGGAGAAAGAACGCCCCGGATCCGGATTGAAGAGGTCCGAGTCTCAATAGAGTGGGCGCGCTCATGGGATTACTTTCTGAAAAGGGCCAGGTATTCCTGGAATACGAAAAGGCGGTTCCGGCGTTGCCCCGTCACCTCGGTGAGCACCTTGTGGGAAACGAAATCCCCGATCAGGCTCGAAACCGTGTTGATCGTGGCACCTGTGATCGTGGCCGCCTTTTTCACATCAAGGACGGGTTGCGCATAGAGGTGGCGCATCAGCACCTGGGCGGTGACCAGCCTTCTGGCGCTGAAGTTTGGCAGCACCTCTGCATCGATCCGTTGCTTCAGGGCCAGAATGGCGCGGAACATCCCGGCGGAGGCCCGCGCGGTTTCCTCCACCCCGTAGAGAAAGAAGACCAGCCACTCCCGCAGGTGGTTCCCATGACGCACCGCCATGAGATGATCCACATAGGCGGTCTTGTTCCGCTCGAAGTAGTCGGAAAGATACAGTGCCGGTTTGATCAGAATCCCTTGTGAGGCCAAATACAGGGAAATCATCAGCCGTCCCAGACGACCGTTGCCGTCCAGAAATGGGTGGATGGTCTCAAACTGATAGTGCGCGATGGCGATGCGGAGCAGCGGATGCGCGAAGATATCTTCCGCATGCAGCAGACGCTCCAGATCACTCATCAGCTCCGGCACGTGCTCATGGTGCGGCGGAACGAAGGCGGCATTCTTCAGGCTAACGCCGATCCAGTTCTGGCTGATGCGGAATTCTCCCGGCTGCTTGTGTTTGCCCCGCACGCCGTCCATCAGGATCTCGTGGGTCTGGCACAGCAGGCGGTTCGACAGTGGCAGCGTTTCCAGCGCGTCGATGGCGTGGTTGATCGCGTGAATGTAGTTCTGCACCTCCGCCCAATCGTCCCGCTCCTCGGGCTTGAGGTCGTCGGCATCCTTGAAGGCATCCTCCATGTTGGTCTGGGTGCCCTCGATGCGGCTGGATTGGGTGGCCTCCTTCGCCACGTGCATCCGGATGAAGAAGTCGACGTCCGGGATCAACTGGGCGAACGCGTTGAGCTCTCCGAGCGCCCGGTCCGCCCGGCCAAGCAGGTCGGTCAGCTCCGGATCAGAGGCAATCCACTCATGGCAAACGGTTTCTGGCAAAAAAGACTTGTACTCGAGGCGCTGCTCGTAGCGGCCAGCCTGGAAGGAGGAAATGTCCATATGTCAGAAATCGTCTGGTTTTTGAATTAAGCGGATTTCTTGTTTCAGGAAGCGCCCCTTGGATCAATCGCTATTTCAGAAAGTGGCGACTTTCTGAAATAAGAGTTCGCGTTGTTTCAGGAAATCCGGAGGGATGGCGTCTCGGTAGGGGCATTCAATCGAGATAACGGGGATCGCAAGTGATCCCGGATTTTTCCAGAAATTCCACCAACTCTTCCCGGAAGGATTTTGTCCGATGGTGCTCTTCCTGATGGGCGATGCAGTGGCGCACGGCCTGGGACAATGGCAGGGTGAGACAGGCGGAAAGCTAGCGACTCATCTGAAACGGCGGCGAGAGAAAACGGGCGAAGCGGGAGAGGGCTGGAGCAGTGGTGGCAGACTGATGAAATGACTGGCCTGGGGGCAGGAACGCCCCGGATCCGGATTGAAGAGGTCCGAGATCCGATTGAACGGGGTCGGGAGGCGTTCGAAGGGGGCCGAGGAGCCTTCGAAGAGGTCCGAGCGCCCTTTGAAGGGGTCCGAGTCTCAATAGAAGAGGATCGAGTCTCAATAGAACGGGGTAGGTGCGTCAATGAGTCGCACCGAGAGGCCTTCGAAGGGGGTGGAGGGCCGTCCGAAGGGGTCAGAGCGGCGTTTGAACGGCTTTCAGCGCCCCCCGAACTCGCGGCGCATGGCGGCCTGGGCTTCGGCGAAGGAGATTTTTCCGTCGCGATTGGTGTCGCAGCGCTCGAAGCCGTGCTCGATGTTGGCCTCGGTGACGCCTTGGACGCCGCTTTCCTGGATGCCCTGGCGGACTTCCTTTTTGGTGAGCGAGCCGTCGCCGTTGTAGTCGAAGCGGTCGAACTTCTCCAGCAGGCCGAAGAGGCGGCGTTCCTGGGCGTTTTCCGGGACGACGTTGTCGGGCGTGCCGCAGGAAATGAGGAGCAGCGGCAGGACGGGAAGGAGATATCTCATGGGCCGGATGTTTGTGGCTGTGGCGGGAAAGGCAAGTTCAGGCTGACTCTTGCTTGCAGGACTGGCGGTAGTCGGAGGGGCGGAGGCCGACCCATTTCTTGAAGGTGTTGGAAAAGCTGAAGGGACTCTCGAAGCCGACGGTGCGGGCGATGGTCTCGACCTTGTCGTCGGTGACGGTGAGGAGGTGCCTGGCCCGCTGGAGGCGGAGGAAGGTGAGGTGCTGAACGGGCGTGCGGCCGAACTCTTTCCGGCACAGCCGGCGGAGGTGCTCATCGCTGACGCAGGCGATGGCGGCCAGATCGGGCAGAGTCCAGGCGCGGCCGAGCTCGGTTTCGACCCGCTGCCACATCCGCCAAAGTCGTCCGTCGGCCTGGTGGGGCTGGGCGAAGCGCTGGACGTATTGATGGACGAGTTCGGCCCAGTGATGCAGGGCGGACGTGGCGGCGGTTCCGCTGGCCTCGGCATGCAGGCCCTCGATGGCGGCTTTCAGCGCAGTGGGATCGAAGGTGCCGGTCACCGGCGAGACCGACGAGGCCACCGGGCGGGTGCCACGGGCTTCCCGATAGCGGACCCAGACGAATTTCCAGGGTTTTCCCGGACTGCATTTCAGGGCGTTCATCACGAAGGGCGGCTGGAGGCAGGCAGTTCCGGCACGGATGCGCTTCCATTCGCCTTCCGCGAGGACCATTCCCTCGCCCTCGAAGCAGGCCAGCATGAAGGTTCCGGATTGATCCAGCCGAACGATCTCAAACGGCGGCTCCGCGAGCATCATGCCGACGTGGAAAATGTGGTGCTGCCCGAGCAGGGAGCAGACCGGGGCGTCCTGAATCCATTTCCGGGGATCGCTGGTATCGGCCCTGACCGCGAGGTGGCGTGTGGCGGGGCCGAAGACCTCGATATCGACAGCACGATGGGAAGTGGAAGCCTCCGGAAATGACATGCGGCAGACTCGCCGTTCTTCTGGGGCAGGAAAGCCGAAAACGCAGGGGATGTGCGCTTGGGATAGGCGAATGTGTGCGGATTTCGGCGAAGGCGTGCTAAACAGGGGCTGGCCGCGACGTTACTATCCCGGCACAGCCTCTCAACCCACCTCAGCACCCATGCCAAACCAATGGACCGGAAAAGGAAACCCGTACACCCGTGCGGAAGTCGTCGAGCGCCTCAATGACACGCTTTCAAAAGGCGAGGCGATCATCGCCGCCGGGGCCGGCACCG
>JAIXVN010000572.1 GCA_027483005.1 Verrucomicrobiaceae bacterium | reverse complement strand
GGAAAGCTTCGCTCGAAATCGATGCGGGCCGTCCAACCAAGTTCATGCTCGGCTTTGGTCGGATCGATCGCATAGCGGCAATCATGTCCGGGACGATCCGTGACATGTTGGATGAGCGACTCCGGCTTTCCTAGGATGGAGAGAATCCGGCGGACGAGATCGAGATTGGTGCGCTCGCAGCGGGCCCCGAGGTTGTAAACGTTCCCGCTTTCTCCGCGGATGAATGCGGCGATGAGACCGGCGCAGTGGTCGTCGGCATGCATCCAGTCGCGCACTTGCAGACCATTTCCGTAAACCGGCAGCGGCTGATCGCGTAGGGCGCAATGGATCATCCTCGGGATGAGTTTTTCCGGGTGCTGGCGGGGACCGTAGTTGTTGGAACTGCGGGTGATGACAACGTCCTGCCCGTAGGTGGTGTGCGCGGCGAGGCAGAGCAGGTCGGCCGAAGTTTTCGACGCGGCGTAAGGCGACGAGGGTCGAAGCGGGGAGCTCTCGGTGAAAAGGATCGGTGGCTCGGCCGAGCCGTAGGCCTCATCGGTCGAGCAGTGCAGCAGGGGGATTCCTGAAGCGCGGCAGGCTTCGATCAGGCAGGCGGTGCCGGTGATGTTGGTGGCGATGAAATCGTCGGCTTTCTCGATCGAACGATCGACGTGCGACTCCGCCGCGAGGTGGAAGACGCCGGTGATGGAATGTTTGGAGAGGATTTCCGCCAGGAGGGGGCGATCGGTGACGTCGCCATGAATGAACTCGAGACGCGGGTGCTTTCCGTTTTCAGGAAGCCGTGTCAGCGAGCCGGCATAGGTGAGCTTGTCGAGGACGATGACGCGATCAACCTCGGGCCTGGCCAGAAGCAGGCGGACCAGCGCGGAGCCGATGAAGCCCGCGCCGCCGGTGACGAGGGGGGTGGTGAGAGCGCGTGGCATCGAATGGAGTGTCGGGTGAAAAGTGACGGCTCGGCAAGTGTCGGCTGGCGGTTTGGGGAAAGTTGAGGTTCGGTCGCGCCATGCGGGTGGCGATCACAGGCACGACCGGACGGGTGGGTGAGGCCTTGGCGCGGCATTTCTGCCGGGAGCATGAGGTCATCCGGCTGCCGAGGGCGGAGTTCGATTTCTCGGATCCTGAGGCGATGTCCGCGCGGCTGGCCGGGTTGGACTGTGAGGTGCTGCTCAATCCTGGTGGCCTGACCAGTCTGGAGGCCTGCGAGCATTCGCCGGAGCTGGCGAGGCAGTTGAATGCCGAGGCCCCTGCGAGATTGGCGGAATGGGCCACGCGTCGGGGCGTGAAGCTGGTGCATTTCAGTACGGACTATGTGTTTTCCGGTCGGGAGCCGGGGCTGAGGGTCGAGGCGGAGACGCCTGAGCCGCTTTCGGTCTATGGCGCGACGAAACTGGCGGGCGAGCAGGCGGTGTTGGCCCACTCGGGGCATCTGGTGGTCCGGATTTCGTGGGTCTTCGGGCCGGAGAAGCCATCGTTCGTCGATTCCGTGCTGCGGGATGCCCTCGCAGGAAGGCCCCTGGTGGCCGTGGCGGACAAGTGGTCGCTGCCCACCCACACCGCCGACCTGAGCCGGTGGATCGAGGTGCTGCTGAACCAGGGGGCCGACGGACTTTTCCATGCCTGTCAATCGGGCGAGCCCGCCAGTTGGCATGATCTGGCGGAGCTGGTGGTGGAGGAGCTTTTCCGCAGCGGGCGACTGGCCGAGCGCCCCGAGGTCAGGGCCCAGGTCTTGGCGGATGTGGCGGCGTTTCGGGCGGAAAGACCGTTTTTCACCGCGATGTCCAACGAGAAGCTTCAGCTCCGGTTGCAGGAACGCATCCGCGACTGGAGAAATGCCTTGCGGGAGCATGTCTCTGAATGCCGTTGACCTTTTATCCCGGCGTGGCAGATTGTTGACGCCTATGAATTGCTACGCCCCCTTGACGATCGCCATGACTGTTGCCTTGGTCTCGTGCGAATCGATGACCGGCCCGCTGAGTGGTGGTGATTTTGACCCCCTGGCTCCTCCGGGTTCGAACCGCACGATCGAGGTTTCCTCGAACAATGGCTTCACTCAGGGACAGTTCGTGCGTGCGGCCATGAATGACACCGCTTTCTTCCTCAAGCGCCCGAGCGGCGACGCCGAGGCCAACAAGCTTCTCAAGCTCGACACCCAGGTGAAGGTGATTTCCAGCGAGGGAGCCTACGCCAAGGTCGAGCTGGATTCAGGCGAAGTGGGCTACATCCCCGCCGTGATGCTGACCGATCCCAATGCTCCGCCTGCGGGGCTGCCCGGTGCCCCTGGGGAAGTCCAGGTTTATCCGCCCCTCACCCCGGTCTCACCAGCGGACAATACCCTGCCAGCAGTCCCTCCCTCCGAGGTTCCTCCAGGTGGATCGATTCCAGCCGTGATCGATCCGACCGCTCCTGCGGTTCCCACTCCGGGTGCCGCCTTGGGGACCCCGGTTCCACCGCCAGCTCAAGAGCCAGCGAAGCAGGGAGAACCAAAGGCGGAAGATTCCAAGAAAACGGAACAGCCCAAGCCCGCTGGCAACTGATCCCCAGCGATCCACTCAACGAAAAAGGCCGCAAGGAGAGATCCCTGCGGCCTTTTTTGTTGGGAAAAACGGGAATCAAAGAGCCTTCAGCGCGGCCTTCACGCCGTCGAAGTCCGGCAAATCCTTCGGGTGGTCCTTGATGTCGATGAACCGGATGACGCCGGCCTTGTCGATGAGGAAGGCCGAACGCTTCGAGACGCCACCCATGATCAGGTTGGCTTCCGGGAGGAACTGCTCGTAGGCGACGCCGTAAGCCTTGGCGACTGCATGCTCATAGTCGCTGAGCAGGGTCAGGCCGATGCCTTCCTTCTTCGCCCAGGCTTCCTGCGCAAAGGGATTGTCACCGGAAATGCCGAACACCGTGGCGTCCAGCGCCTCATAGTCGGCAAGGCCCTGGGTGATGTCGCAGAGCTCGGTGGTGCAGACGCCGGTGAAGGCCATCGGCACGAACAGCAGCAGGATGTTCTTCTTGCCGATCTCGTCGGAAAGCTTGACCAGCGCCGGACCTTCGGCGGTTTTGGTGACGAG
>JAIXVN010000643.1 GCA_027483005.1 Verrucomicrobiaceae bacterium | reverse complement strand
GGTGGCATCGCGGCCTTCTTCAAGGGCGGCAGCCTGCCTGAGCTGAAAGTCAAACTCGGCGGCATCAAGCTGGCGGGTGGCGATGGCAGGAACCTCGTCGTCGGCCCGCCCGGCAGTCCGAATTTCCCCTGGGTGCTGCTCGACTCCATGCTGCTCCGTTACCGAGGCATCCTGCACCGCGCCCATGGTCGAAGGGACGCAGCCGCGTTGAAACCCCTCTCCACCGAAAGCCTCGTCCGCACCCTCCCCTCCGATCAACGCGCCACTCTTCAGAAATGGTTCTCGTCTTGTCTGAAAGGAACGCCGGATCGAGGAAAAGAGCCGGAGGTGTTTGCGCTGCTGTTAGGAATGTTGGCGTGAACCGCCCTCAGTTCTTCCCGTTTTCATACAGCGAGCTGATCTCGTCGCTTGTCGATGATGAATTCCTCGATCCTTCCTCGAAGGGTCCGTACCTTGTCGGGAAGGTTGTAGCTTGCAACTCCCGATCAAGGCGCGAGCAGGCAGCCGGCAAGGCCTTGAATTCACCGGGAG
Organism: Verrucomicrobiaceae bacterium; assembly: GCA_027483005.1. Lineage (GTDB taxonomy): Bacteria > Verrucomicrobiota > Verrucomicrobiia > Verrucomicrobiales > Akkermansiaceae > Luteolibacter. The sequence continues at coordinate 8,025 of JAIXVN010000643.1, read as the reverse complement.
GTGCTGGCCATCGACCGGAGGGTGAAGGCGCTCTCCCCTCAACCCGGCCAACTTCGGGAAAATCGGACACCGGGTAAGCTTTCCTGAGACAAGACCGTAGGCTCGGCGGGTTTAATCGGGAACCGAACCACCGTGCTGGCACCCCGAAGACTGCCGTCGTGTTGACCATGAACCGCTTCCGCCTTTTTCCTTACTCCCTCGTCGCCGTTCTTGGCATGAGCTGCAGCCTTCCTTCTGGCTTCAATCGCAGCAGTGCGCCGCTTCCGGTGGCTTGGAAGAATGCGGGAAACTTCCCGGACGCAGCGCCTTCCAAGGACCTTTCCCGCTGGTGGGGGCGATTCGAGGATCCCACCCTCTCGCGGATCATTGCCGACGCCCTGCGGAACAATCCGGACCTCGCCTCGGCCTCCGCCCGGGTCCGGGAATCCCGCGCACGCCGAAACGCCGAGGCCTCCTCGCTGTTTCCGACGCTCAGTGGATCCAGCTCGGTGGGCTCCAATGCCTACCAAACCCTTGGCGGCGGGGGCAGCGATGCCACCTCGTCCTCAGCCGGACTCAACGCCTCATGGGAAATCGATCTTTTCGGAAAGAACCGCAGCAGGATCGAAGCCGCTGCGGCGCAATACGGTTCCGCCCAGGAAAACCTCCACTCGGTCCAGGCCTCGCTCGCCTCGGAGATCGCCATCGCCTACACGAGCCTGCGCGCCAACGAGGCCGCCCTGGGCGTGCTGCAACTGACGGTCACGGCCCGCGAGGAAACTTCAAGACTCGCCACCTGGCGCACGCAATCCGGCGTGACCGACTCCCTTGAATCCAGCCAGGCCATCAGAAGCCTCGAACAAGCGCGCGCCGCGGTGCCTTCCCGACAGCAGTCAATCGCCCAGGCGCGCAATCTCATCGCCCTCCTCGCTGGCCAGACTCCCGGGACCCTGGATGGACTTCTTTCCACAGGGCGGAACTCCATTCCCAATCCTGCCAGAAGCCTCGCCATCGGCATCCCGGCGGACACGGTCCGCAAACGCCCGGATGTGCGCCTCGCCGGCTACCAGCTCCTCGCCGCCGCCGCCAGCACCCGCGCCGCCAACGCCGAGCGTTACCCATCGCTCAATCTAACAGGTTCGCTCGGACTGAACACCCTGGGCTCAGGAAAGGTCTTCGACCCGCAGAGCACCAGCGCGGGCATCGCCGCCGGAATCACCAGTCCGATCTTCAACGCCGGAAGGATCCGCTCCAACATCGAGGCCCAGGACGCCGCCGAGGAGCAGGCCTGGAACGGCTATCGCTCGACCGTTCTAACAGCGCTCTCCGAAGTGGAGGATGCCTTGATTGCCTGCAACCGCACGGCCGAGAGATTGGAAACCCTCGAGAAGGCCACCAGTGCGGCCCGCGAGGCCGCGACGCTTGCCCAGCAACGATACGAAGCCGGCGTCGCCGACATCCTCACCATCCTCGATTCCCAAAGCACCCTGCTCGGTCTCGAGGAGACCCTCTTGACCGTCCGGGCCAGCCGCACCATCGCCTTCATCCAGCTTTACAAGGCCCTCGGTGGCGGTTGGTCACCTGAATCCTGAACTACTTCCCAGTCCGCAATGTCGAAACAGAACTCCAATGAAGAACTGGCAGATATCGTCCGCAGTGGCGCATCTCGCCCCATCGGAATATGGCTGATCATCGCGATCGTGCTGGCGGGTGCAGGTGTCTGGTTCTGGGCGGGCCGAAACAAGGACACCACGGATGCCGCCGAGTATGTCACCCACAGTGTCAAAAAAGGGAACATTGCACTCCTTGTCACGGCGGCGGGGAATCTCACGCCCACCAATCAGGTTGTCATCGGCTCGGAACTCTCCGGCACCGTCAATGCGGTGTATGTGGATACCAATGACACCGTGAAGAGCGGCCAGCCACTCGCCAAACTCGATACCACCAAACTCAACCAGCAGACCGAACGCAGCCGTGCGTCCTTGTTGTCCGCCAAGGCAAGGGTCAAGCAAACCCAGGCAACTCTAACCGAAAGCAATGCATCTCTGGCACGGCAGGAGGAACTCCTTGCCATCAGCGGCGGCAAGACCCCCTCGCGTGCCGCCATGGATACCTCCCGTGCTGCCGTCGCCCGCGCGGAGGCCGATCTGGAGAGCGCACGTGCCGCAGTCACCGGGGCGGAGGCGGAGGTGAAGTCCTTCGAGCGTGACTTGAAGGTCGCCACGATCATGTCTCCCGTGGATGGGATTGTCCTGTCCCGCAGCGTCGAGGTCGGCCAGACCGTCGCCGCCTCCTTCACCGCGCCCACGCTTTTCACCATCGCCGAGGATCTGAAGAAGATGGAACTGCTCGTCAACGTCTCCGAAGCCGACATCGGGCGCATCGAGGTCGGACAGACCGCCACCTTCAGCGTCGATGCCTGGCCCGCGCGCAGCTACACCGCGAAGGTCAAGAAAGTGGCCTACGGCGCGGTTGGAACCGGGACCACCGCGAAGGAGGGCGCTACCAATTCCAACACGGCTGTCACCTACAGCACCGAACTCGAGGTTTCCAATGAAGATCTGTCGCTCCGGCCCGGCATGACCGCCACCGTGGACATCGCCATCGTGGACAAGAAGGACATCCTCGTCGTGCCGAATTCAGCCCTCCGATTTGATCCCGTCGTCGCCGCCTCCATCGGCAAGCCGGACGCGACCAAGCGCACATTTGTCCAAAGTCTTTCCCCAGGAGGTGGCCGCCGCTGGCGTGGTGCCCCGCCACCCAAGGCAGGCTCGTCCGACTCCACCCCCAAGGTCTGGGTTCTCAAGGATGGCGCACCTTCCGAAGTCCCCGTCACCCTGGGCATCACCGATGGACGCTTCACGGAAATCACCGGAGGTGAACTGACGGCAGATATGCCAGTCATCATCAGCATCAAGCCGCCGAAAACCGAATGAGTGCTGAAAAGCTCATCCAGCTGCGCGGCATCACCAAGCGATACGGCACCGGCGACGCCGCCTTCCTCGCGCTTCGAGGAGTCGATCTCGACATCCATCGCGGCGAGTTTGTCGCGATCATGGGCCCCAGTGGTTCGGGGAAATCGACTCTCATGAACCTGTTGGGCTGTCTCGACACCCCCACCTCCGGGTCTTACCAGTTCAAGGGCATTCCCGTGGAAGATCTCAACAAGGACCAGCGCTCGCTGCTCCGCCGCCACGCACTTGGATTCATCTTCCAGGGCTTCAACCTGCTCGCGCGCACCTCGGCTCTCGAGAACGTCGAGCTTCCCCTCCTCTACCGCGGTTACTCCAGAAAGCAGCGCCACGAGATGGCCCGCGAGGCGCTCGCCCAGGTCAGCCTCTCCAACAAGGAGCGAAACACCCCGGCCGAGCTTTCCGGCGGGCAGCAGCAACGCGTCGCCATCGCCCGCGCCATCGTCACCAAGCCCGACACGCTTTTTGCCGACGAACCCACCGGCAACCTCGATTCGAAAACCACCGTCGAAATCATGGAGCTCCTCCGCAAGCTGAACGAAGACCGGGGCATCTCCATCATCATGGTCACCCACGAGGACGAGGTCGCGGCCTGTGCACGACGCATCATCAACGTGAGGGATGGGCTCATTTCTTCAGATACGAAGCAATGAGACGCAAGACACAAGACTGGAAGACCCAAGATGAGAATTCACCATGCCGATGCCTTTCCCCTCTTCATCCCAGTCTCACCCCTTGAATCTTGAATCTTGAAATCTTGAGTCTCCCCTCATGATCGCCATGCTTTTCAACGCACTGCTGATTGCCATCCGGGAAATCCGGAGGAATCTCATGCGCTCGTTCCTCACGGTGATCGGGATCGTCATCGGGGTCGCTGCCGTCATCACGATCGTCACCCTCGGCCGGGGAACCACCGAGACCGTGAGGCAGCAGATTTCAAGAATGGGCAACAACCTGCTCGTCGTCCGTCCCGGCCAGGGCTGGGGCAGCAGCGGAGCTCCTCAATTCAGCATGCAGGATGTCGAGGCGATCCGCGATCAGGTGCCCGGAATCGCGTCGGTGGCGCCCTTCGTTTCCAACAACTCTCCCATCATCTACCAGGATCGGAACCGCACGTATGACGTCCAGGGCACCACGCCCAACTACTTCGTCATCGCGAACTGGAAAGTCGGCACCGGCCGGTTTTTCACGGATGCCGAAGTGACCGAATCCGCGCCGGTCTGCGTCATCGGGGAAACCATCCGCAAGGAACTCTTCGGTGAAGGGGTGGATCCTGTCGGCAGCAAGGTCCGGGTGAAGAGTCTGACCCTCGAGGTCATCGGTGTCACTGCGGCCAAGGGCCAGGGTGGATTCAGCGACGATCTCGATGACAACCTGATCACTCCCTACACCACCGTCATTCATCGCCTTTCGGGTCGCCAGGGTGGAAGGAATTTCAACCAGGTGATGATTTCCGGCCAGAAGGACTATCCCACCGCCAACATCGTGGCGGACGTCGCCGCACTGATGCGTGAGCGCCGCAGGATCAGCGCCAGCGAGGAGGACAACTTCAATGTTTTCGACTCGCAGCAACTCGCCGAGGTGATGAGCTCCAGCACCAAGACGATGACGACGCTGCTCGGCTGTGTCGCGGCGGTCAGCCTCCTCGTTGGCGGCATCGGCATCATGAACATCATGCTGGTCTCCGTCACCGAACGCACCCGCGAGATCGGCATCCGCCTCGCCATCGGGGCCCGGGCGAGGGAGGTGCTGCTCCAGTTCCTGGTGGAGGCCGTGACCCTTTCCTGCGTCGGCGGTCTGGCAGGAATCGCCCTTGCCTATGGCTGCTGCTACTTCATTGCCGGAATGATCGGCGTCCCCTTCCTCTTCGATCCGAAGATCAGCATGGTCGCCTTTGTCTTCTCCGCAGTCATCGGCATTCTCTTCGGCTTCATGCCCGCCCGCCGCGCCGCCTCGCTCGACCCGATCGATGCGCTGCGGCATGAGTGAGGCACACAAACTCTCAATTTGACGGCGAGCCAGATAACCACCAAGCCGGATGAAAGCCAGGCAGTTGCTGAAGTGCGAACAGGAAGCACTCACCCGGAAGGACCTCCAACGTTTCGGGCATTCCCTTTGATGCCAGTGTTTGGCTCGCCCTGACCCTCTTGTCCCATCCCCACCAAGCCCTCGCTCGTGGTGCCTTTGATCGGGCCATGCAGCGGAGTTTCCTGCGCCTGACCGTCACGCCGTCTCTCCTGAAGCTCTACGATGCCGAAGTCTTCACCAACCTGGAGGCGCTCGACCTCCTCAGATCCCTCGCCAGGCATCCAAAGGTTGGCTTTCTCGAAGAACCTGCCGACGGGGAAACCCGATGCCATCAGCTCGCCAGCGCGCCATCCGCTCCACCAAAAGTCTGGATCGATGCCTACCTCGCCGCCTTCGCCATCGGCCACAAACTCGAACGGGTGACACCTGATGGAGACTTCGAACGCTTTGTGAAGAAGGGTTTGAAAGCAAGTGTGTTCGGCATCCCCTGTGCTGACCGTAATCATCCCGTATCTTCTCGTTGGACTCGTGAACTATGCGGAGTTGGTTCCAACAGGATGAGTGGTATCACCTTTGAGGCCCTGATGCCACTGATGGAGGCGAGGTGTGGGGCCTTTGGCTACCACGGACAGTGTGGCGGTCTGGCTGCTGATGATGGTGACTGAACCGGTTGCGTGGTGATCAGCGGGCGGTTGCCATTTTGACCAGTGCGGCGGCCGAATCCACGCTCCCTGCCGCATTGGAAATCCGCACCCAGTAGCAGGTATCGGTTGTGAGCGCAGGGGTGATGAAGGTTGAGGCATTGGTGCCGACGGGGTAGCTTGTGTCACCACGGTTGCCACGATACCATTGGTAGCTGCGTGGGGCCGTGCTGTTGACCTTGACCGACAAGGTGGTGCTATTGCCGCTGAGGATCTCAACGCTGGAGGGCTGGGTGTTGATCTGAGGTGGTGCAATCGGCGTCACCGATACGCCCTGGACGGTGGAACCAGTTTGTCCGGTGTTCGCCACCACCTTCAAGCGGACGAACAGTCTGGAGCGTCCGGAACGAGGCACCATCGCCTTGATGTCCTGGATTTGGCCATCGTCCGCTGTCACGCTCTGGGTGACCCCATCGACATGCCAACTCTCGAGGTCTTCACTCCACTGAACCAGGTAGGAAGTCCCTGCTTCGACAGCGACGTTGCGGCGTGAATAACGGTATTCGATGTGGGTTTCCTCCACGGACCAAGTGATCCCCAAATCGGAGAGATTGCCGCCATCGATTCTCGCGTTGCCCAGTGCAGACTCAATGCGATTGCTGCTAGCGATTTTCACATTGCCCAGAGCGAACTCCCACAGCGAGGGGATCGGGTCCTTGGTTGAGCGGGAATAAACAAGTGGATTGAGATTACCTGCGGCATCCTCGGCCACGACGGCGAAGTAATAAATCCTGGGCTCGAAGGCGCCGCTGACCATCGTCGACATCAGTCCATCGCGCGAAATGCCTGCCAATTGCACGCCGGACTCGTTCACATCGCTGAAGAAGCGGTCGCTGAAATAGATTCGATAGCCGACTACATCGCGCTGGGCCCACAGATCGTAGTCGTTCCAGTTCAGGTAAACGCCGCCGTATTGGTGTTCGGAGACGTTCGCGTCGAAAACTTTTCCAGGCCCGGTGACGGCCGCAGGGATCGTGTTGTCGGCGATGACGAGGCCGACCTCCCTGCTCTCGACCATGCGGTAGGGTGGCTCCGGCTCCGCCCCGATGAACAGGCTCACTTCCCGGGCCATGGTTTCCGCCATCAGCGGATAGCCTCCGAAGTATCTGATCTCGGTGATCTTGTTGCCCTGACCATCCACGGGAACCACCGCAAAGAAGTGATCCTGCCACTGGGGAAAACCTCCCTGGGTCCAGACAAAGTTCTCACCACCCACACTGGCGATCGGCGTCATGCCGGTGATGTCCGCGAAGGCTCGGTCGGAATAGTAGATCTCATAGCGGACGACATCCCGGATCGCCCATTGGTCATAGCCGTTCCAATCCAGCGTCACGACATCTCCTGTCGGTGAGAGCGTCACCTCCACCTGTTCAAGGCGTGGCGGCGATGCCGGATCGGAAACCACCAGACTCACTTCGCGCGTTTCGATCATCCGGCAGGGTGGCACGGGCTCTGCGCCCACGAAGAGAGTCACTTCCCGGGACATCGTCTCCGGCATCAGCGGATAGCCACCGAAATACTTGATCTCGCTGATCTTGTTCCCCTGGCCATCCACGGGAACCACTGCAAAAAAGTGGTCCTTCCATTGGGGAAAGCCCCCCTGGGTCCAGACGAAGTTCTCACCGCCCATGCTGGCAATCGGCGTCATTCCCGCGATGCTGCTGAACGCCGAGGATGAGTAGTAGATATCATAGCGCACCACATCACGGATCTCCCATTGGTCGTAGCCGGTCCAATCAAGGGTCACCATTTCCCCGGTGGGTGAGAGAGTCACCTTCACCTGCTCCATACGTGGAGGCGGCGATGCATCCGACACGACCAGACTCACCTCCCGGCTTTCCACCTGGCGGTAGGGAGGCACAGGTTCAGTGCCGATGAACAGGCTCACTTCCCGGGATTCCACATACTGGATTTCGGGCGTCTGCAAGCCTCCCACGTGGATGCTGATCTCCCTCGTGATCACCTCGGGAATCAACAAGGCTTCCGCCGCATGCACGGCAGGGCCGTGCATGAGAGCGAGGGCGACGAAAGCAAGAAGGGAGTTGGCAAATCGATTCATGAAGGGAAACTTTCCAGTCCATGGAAAAAAGAGCGGTGCAGTCTGTCGGCAACCCGCAGCGGCATGGCACTCCCTGGTCACAAGCACGACCTGGGAAGCAGCCGCATGAAACGGTCGACGATCAGGGACGAATCACCCGAGCTTGAAGTGCGGAATGCCCTGCCAAGCTGGGAAGGGTGGCCTTCCAGCGCAGTCTCAGGGGATTGGTGCCGATTTGCTGATCCACCGTAGCCGCCACCTCCGTGGCGTTGGTCTTCGCCGTCCCACCAACGGTCATGCCGTTGCG
>JAIXVN010000236.1 GCA_027483005.1 Verrucomicrobiaceae bacterium | reverse complement strand
ATTCAGCGGCGTCCATAAAAATCACCCTGCACCATCCGCTCGGTCGCGTTCCTCCTCCCACGGAGTGGTAAACACCGGTGGCGGCCCCTCGTCGTCCATGGCCTCGTCGTCAAATTCAAGGCACGAACCAGTAGACAGGCTACTTCGTCCAGTGCGCTCGCTCCCTCGTAACGGGTGCCTCAACCACGATCATCGAGTTCAACCGCTCCGCAAAACCCGCTCATTTCACGATCGCCAAGTTTGCGCGCAATATTTCCTTGACTTCGCAAACACCTCATGTACTATTTTCGCACGCTCGGGAAAAGAACCCGGCGGGTATTACTGCCTGCCGGGCCTTTCGTCCGATGCCACCACAAGGGCGACGCTCAGCCTAGGAAACTCGAACTTAGCCAGTGGTGACAGAGGATCAACCCAAATATCCGGCCCCCGGGCGTGCCGGAACATCCCAAAGAACCCCACATGGCTCAAGAAGTTGAAATCAAGTGCATCAATAAGTCCGACCGCTACAGCGCGCATGAGCGCATCAAATCCATCGGAGGCCTCAATCCGGACGGCCGTCACTGGAAAATGCCGCAGGAAACTGCCATCGCCGGCATCGAAGCCGGTCAGTGGCGCTTCTACGTCCACCAGGCGGGCCGCAAGGTCTGGGTGATCGTGGCAGTCAGCGCCGCGGGCAACAAATACCTCAAAACGGAAAACGACGGCGAACAACCGAACAACCTCCTCAGCCTGCCAGAGTGCCCATGAATACCGCCCCCATCGGACACATCGCCAGCATCCGCATGGGGGTCACCTTGCGGGGTCGGGACGCCACTCGTCCCGACCCCCAAGGGTCATGCCGCATGATCCGCATCAGCGACATCGACGATGACGGCGTCATCTCCTCAGAAGATCTCCTCCAGTTCGAGCCGGGCGATCCAGTGAAGCCGGACCACTTCCTCCGCCCCGGCGACATCCTGTTCCCCAACCGCGGTCTGCGTACCACCGCCGCCGTATTCGAATTACCCGAACCCAATGTCATCGTCGGCGCTCAGTTCTTCATCCTCAGGGTGAACCCAAAGACCGTTCTGCCGGCCTATGCCGCTTGGTTTCTCCGCACCGACTCCGCCGCCGCCCATTTCGGCGAGCGCCGCAAAGGCACTCTCGTCCAAACCCTCCAGCGCAAGGACATCGAGGAACTTGCCATCCCTCTGCCGCCGTTGCCAAAGCAATCCACCATCGTTGCCCTCGACGCCCTCGCCCGCGAAGAGCGCCGTCTCTCCACCGAACTCCTTCGTCTCAGATCCACTTCTCTCCAGCACCGGCTGCTTTGCGCCGCCAACCCGTCTTAACCAATCCTCCTCTCCATGGCCAAACTCAACCAATCCGAAATCAACGACGTCGCATGGCGCGCCTGCGATACCTTCCGCGGCGTCGTCGATGCCGAAAACTACCGGAACTACATCCTCGTGATGCTCTTCTGGAAATACATGTCCGATGTCTGGCGCGACCACCGCGACGCCTACCTCAAGGAATACAAAGGCGACGAACAACGTGTCGCCCGGCGGCTCGCACGCGAGCGGTTTCAGCTTCCCGACACCTGCGATTTCCTCAGCCTCTACAACCAGCGCAATGAACCCGACATCGGCGAACGCATGAACATCGCCCTCGCCGGCATCGAAGAAGCCAACAAAGCCAAACTCGAAGGGGTCTTCCGCGAGGTGGACTTCAATTCCGAATCCAAACTCGGCCAGACCAAAGACCGCAACGCCCGGCTCAAACTCCTCCTTCAGGACTTCGCCGATCCCCGGCTCGACCTCCGGCCCTCCGTCGTCGGCGAGGAAGACGTCATCGGGAATGTCTACGAGTACCTGCTCGAGCGCTTCGCCTCCGATGCAGGGAAAAAGGCAGGCGAGTTCTACACGCCCGGCATGGTTTCCCGGCTCCTCGCCCTCCTGCTCGCCCCGAAAAAGGGAAATACCATCTGCGACCCCACCAGCGGCTCCGGTTCCCTCCTCATCAAGGTCGGCCGCCAGGCCGACGAACGCGACTTCGCCCTCTTCGGCCAGGAAAGCAACGGCACCACCCACGCCCTCTGCCGCATGAACATGTTCCTCCATGGCATGGACAACTTCCGCATCGAATGGGGCGATACCCTCCGGAACCCCCGGCTCGTCGAAAAGGACCAGCTCCTGAAGTTCGACATCGTCGTCGCCAACATGCCCTTCTCCCTCGATAAATGGGGCTACGAAGAAGCCGCCGCCGATCCCTTCCACCGCTTCCACCGCGGCCTGCCCCCCAAATCCAAGGGCGACTGGGCCTTCATCACCCACATGATCGAAACCGCACGCGAAGGCACCGGCAAGGTCGGCGTCGTCGTCCCCCACGGGGTCCTCTTCCGCGGCGCCGCTGAAGGAAAACTCCGCCAGAAAATGATCGAGGAAAACCTCCTCGAAGCCGTCATCGGTCTCCCCGCCAACCTCTTCTTCGGCACAGGCATCCCCGCCGCCATCCTCCTCTTCAACAAGGGCAAGTCCCACGGCGATGTCCTCTTCATCGACGCCTCCCGCGAATACAAAGAAGCCAAAAACCAGAACGTCCTCACCGAAGACCACCTCCAGAAAATCGTCCGCACCTACTCCGCCTTCCAATCCGTCGAAAAATACGCCTACCGCGCCACCCCTCAGGAAATCGCCGACAACGACTTCAACCTCAACATCCCACGCTACGTCGATACCTTCGAAGAAGAAACCGAAATCGACCTCGACGCCGTCAACAAAGACATCTCCCGGCTCGAATCCGAACTCACCGCAGTCCGGAAGAAGATGCAGGATTACCTGGAGGAGCTGGGGGTATGAGTAAAACCAGCCTGCTCGACGACGACGTAATTCTTGTGTCGGGCCAGCATGTCGGAAGTGAACACGTAGCCTCTCTCGGTGAAGGTGACGACTACCTCACTGGCCCTACAGACTTCAAAGGGCGCAAACCGAATCCAACGAGGACGGCTTTGAGAGCAGGTGCCTTTTGCGAGTCCGGCGAT
>JAIXVN010000033.1 GCA_027483005.1 Verrucomicrobiaceae bacterium | reverse complement strand
GGCGTGACTCCCCGAAGGATCATCGCGGTGGTGCTGAACAACCCGGATCGGTTCGGTCGCGCCCGGGGGCTGATTTCCCAAGGCTGGGCGATTTACGATCCCTGGCTGGCCTCCGGAGCTCCGGTGCAGGACCCCAAGCGGGAACTCATCAAGGTCGAGGATCCTCGCTGATTCGGCAACCATCCTAGTTTCCCAAAGGCCCAACAACACTCAAGACACCACACACAAGATGCGAATCGGAATTCTCAACAGCGGGGGCGATTGCCCGGGACTCAATGCGGTGATCCACGGAGTCGTGGGCGCAGCCGATGAACTGGGCTGGGAGGTGATCGGGTTCCGCGATGGATTCGAGGGGCTGCTTCCGCCGGGGGATTTCACCGTGCTGAAACCCAAGGACACCGTCGGAATTCTCAAGCTCGGCGGCACCATCCTTGGAACCACCAACAAGGGCCATTTCGCCGCCAAGGTCGGCAAGGGTGACATCGCCGAAGTGCCTGCCGACATCGTCGCCAAGGCGAAGCGCACGATGGAACAGCTCGATGTCCGGGCGCTGATCATCGTCGGGGGCGATGGCTCGCTCACCACCGGACTTCAGCTTTATCGGGAAGGCTGGCCGATCATCGGCGTGCCGAAGACGATCGACAACGACCTGCACGCCACCGCGATGACCTTCGGTTTCGACAGCGCCGTGAATTCGGTGGTCGATGGCCTGGATCGACTCCACACCACGGCGGAAAGCCACAAGCGGGTGATGGTCCTGGAAGTCATGGGCCGCCATGCCGGCTGGATCGCCCTCTGGGGCGGAATCGCTGGTGGAGCCAGCGTCATCCTCATGCCCGAGATTCCTTTCAGCTTTGAAAAGGTGGCCCAGCACATCAAGGATCGCGATGCGCAGGGTTATCACAGCTCGCTGGTTGTGGTGGCTGAAGGAGCCATCCTTCCGGAAGGAGATCTGGTCACCATCGATCCGAACACGGGCGGCGAGGTTCGTCTCGGTGGAGTTGGCGATGTGGTCGCGAAACGTCTCGAAAAGCTCACTGGCAAGGAAACAAGGTCCTGCACGCTCGGCCACCTGCAGCGTGGGGGGGCACCGACCTCCCTCGACCGTATCCTCGGCATGCGCTTCGGGGTGATGGCCGTAAAACTCGCCTCCGAAGGCCGCTTCGGCCGCATGGTCAGCTATCAGGCCTACCATGTCGATTCCGTGCCGATCGAGGAGGCCGTCAACAAGCTCCGCCTCGTCGAGCCCCATGGTGAACTCGCCCAGGCCGCACGCGCCGTCGGCATCTGCCTGGGCGACTGAAGAGGTGAATGATGAATGGCGAGTTGTGTTGCCATTCACCACCAACTTCCAACAATCAACCGATCACTCTTCCCAAATGTCCACCGATCCCCTCCTCCAACTCCTTCGCACCAAGGCCCGCTATTCCCATCAGGAACTGGCGGACCTCCTCGCCTCCACCTCCGAGCAGGTCAGCGCGAGAATCGCCGCCTGGGAAAAGGATGGAACCATACTGGGCTACCAAGCCGTCGTGGACCCGGAAAAGGCGGACGCGGATTCGGTGTCGGCCTTCATCGAGGTGAAGGTCACGCCCGAGCGCGGTGGCGGCTTCGATCGGTTGGCCCTGCGCATTGCCCGCTTCGATCAGGTGACGAGCTGCTACCTCGCCAGCGGTGGTTATGACCTGATGGTGGTCGTCGAAGGTGGCGATCTGCGCGAGGTGGCCCGCTTCGTTTCCGAAAAGCTCAGCACGCTCGACGGGGTGCTTTCCACCGCCACTCATTTCCGCCTGAAGTCCTACAAGGAAAACGGCTTCATCTTCGAGAGCGAGGCCGCCAGTGAGCGTCTCGCCGTCTCGCCCTGAGCGGCGAAGAGGTGAGTGGTGAATTTCAAATGGTGAATGGTGGAAGAGTTCCACTGGTGAACCTGCGACTGACCACTGACCCCTTCCAATTCTCCACTTACGATTCTCTTTCCAAATGGACTACACTTCCAAAATCGCCAGCCACGTGGCAGGCATTCCCCGTTCCGGCATCCGGGATTTCTTCGAACTCGTGCAGGGCCGTGAGGGCGTCATTTCCCTCGGCGTCGGCGAGCCGGATTTCGTGACTCCCTGGCACATCCGCGAGGCGGCGATCTACTCGCTAGAGAAAGGCCAGACGACCTACACCTCGAACCTCGGCCTGCTCTCGCTGCGCAAGGCGATCGCCAAATACGTGGCCTCGTTCTTCGAAGTCGAATACGAGGCGTCCAAGGAAGTGCTCGTCACGGTCGGCGTTTCCGAGGCAATCGACATCGCGCTGCGCGCCCTGCTCAACCCCGGAGATGAGGTGATCTATCACGAGCCCTGCTATGTTTCCTACAGCCCGAGCATCGTCATGGCCTATGGCAAGGCGGTGGAGGTGGAGACCAGCAAGGAGGACGGATTCTCGCTGAAGCCGGAGAAACTCGCCGCCGCGATCACGCCGCGCAGCCGGGTGCTGATGCTGAATTTTCCGACCAATCCGACCGGGGCCGTGGCCTCCAACGAGGATCTGGAAGGCATCGCCAAGCTCTGCATCGAGCATGACCTGATCGTCCTGACCGATGAAATTTACAGCGAGTTGCGCTACGATGGCGTGAAGCATGTCTCGATCGCCTCATTGCCCGGCATGAAGGAGCGGACGATCCTGCTCCATGGCTTCTCGAAGGCCTTCGCGATGACCGGCTTCCGCTTGGGCTATGCCTGTGCGCCGCAGCCGATCATCGAGGCCATGATGAAGATCCACCAGTATTCGATGCTCTGCGCGCCGATCATGAGCCAGAACGCCGCGCTCGAGGCCTTGGAAAATGGCACTCCTTCGATGATCGCGATGCGCGACAGCTACCATCAGCGTCGTGATTTCCTGGTCAAGCGGCTCAACGAATTCGGCCTTTCCTGCCACACGCCTGGCGGGGCGTTCTATGTCTTTCCCGACATCCGCGCCACGGGCAAATCCAGCAAGGACTTCGCCATGGGCCTGCTTTCGGCGGAGAACGTCGCGGCCGTTCCCGGCAGCGCCTTCGGTCCCAGCGGCGAGGGTTTCCTCCGCTGCTGCTACGCGACGGGCTTCGATGACCTGAAGCTGGCGATGGACAAGATGGAGCGCTTTGTTGGCACTCTCTGACGTCATCATGAAGGCGATCCCGCAGAACGAGGCCGAAGTCAGATCGTTCACGTGGGCGCATGTGGTGCCGTTTTTCGTCTTCATCGCCTTCCTGCTGCTGCTTCAGGTGGCGGGAGCGTGGTTGACGTGGAAACATCCCGACGCCCCCTGGTGGCGGAGGGCTCCGGAGCAGTGGTTGTATCCCATTCAGGCGCTTGTCAGTTTCGGCCTTCTGGTTTTCTACCGGAACTCCTATGACTTCCGTTGGTCGTGGAAGGCAACGCTGGCAGGCATTTTCCTGGGGGCGGCGGGCATCGGGATCTGGCTGTTGCCCACCACCTTGCATGATCATCTTGGGCTGACAAAGGATCCAGAGGGCTGGATGGGCTTTCTCGGCATCGCGGCGAGAACCGAGGGCTTCGATCCAGGGATCTTCGAATCGCCTGTGGCCTGGTGGAGTGCCGTGATCCTGCGCTTTTTCCGCGCAGCCGTCGTAGTGGCGCTGGTGGAAGAGATCTTCTGGCGCGGCTTCCTGATGCGCTTCGTGATGGACTGGGAGGGTGACTGGTGGAAGCAGCCCTTTGGTCGGCCGGCGTGGCGCTCCTATCTGATCGTGACCGGGCTTTTCATCGCGGCCCACGGGGCCTTGGATCGTCCCGCGGCACTGATCTATGGCTCCCTGACCTACCTTCTTTGCGTGAAAACGAAAAGCCTCGGGGCCTGCGTGGCCATGCACGCCACTGCGAATTTCCTGATGGGCCTCTACATCATGGCCTATGGAAAATACGGACTTTGGTGAACGGTTCACGCAAAAAGGGGCCTGATTTGACGGTGATTAGATCGTCACCTTGATTTCGTCGCTGCTTTTTGCCCGTTCGGTAGGAAAGATGCTCCTGTAACCGCTCCATGCACTCTTTCCGCTCCTCCCCAACGCGCCGGTTCGCCGCAGTGTCGCTGATTCTGGCGACCCTTGTGACCGGCTTGTTTCTTCTCAGCAAGGACCGGGCCGGACAGAATTCCCATGCAAGCCCGCAGAGTTCCTCATCCTCGTCCCCGGTCAGAGCAGACGTGCCTTCCGACATTCCGACGGATGCGGATTCGGTTCTTGCTCCCGGGGCTCTTCCCACTCGTCGCTGGTCCTTGTCGGATGGAGGTCGGACCAAGGATTTCCAGCTCGCTCTGGACGAGGTGGTGGTCCGCGATTCGGATGGGATGGACCATCGTCGCGAGCTGATCCCCGCCGCGACTCATGAGACCTATGCCTCCCGGATCGAGGCACTGGCTTCGGAAGGCACGATGCTTCCCGTGCTTTATCCGGCTGACGAGGAAAGGAAACCCGGCAACATGCGTCTGGTGACCTCCAGTTTGCTGGTCGAAGCTCGCGACGGAGTGGATCGCGAGGCCTTGCCAGGCGCGCTCAAGCTGCCGGTCGAATCGCGGCCAGAAGCCTCACCCAGGCACATCGTCCTTTCGACCTCATCTCCACTCGCGGCCCTAGCCGGCCTCGATGCCTGGCGCACCTTGGCAAAAGTGGCCTCGGTGGATGTTCTTCTCGCTCGCCAGCAGTTCAAACGCGCGATGCCGAACGACACCCTGATCAACAATCAGTGGCACCTCAAGTTCAACAACCAGAGCGGGGCACTCACGGGAACCGACGTGAACATCGAGTCGGTCTGGAACTACCCGGCCCTGTCCACCGCCGCAAACACCTGGCGCGGAAGTGGCATTCGGATCGGCATCGTCGATGACGGACTCCAGACCACACATCCCGACCTCTCGGCCAACGTGGACACCGTGAATGACAAGGATTGGAATGGCAACGATGCCGACCCGAACCCGGGCACCGGCGATGACCACGGCACCGCCTGTGCAGGAAATGCGGCAGCCAGAGGCAACAACGCAGTGGGTGTCGCGGGCACGGCTCCCGAGGCCACACTGGTCGGCATGCGCCTGATCTCTGCCGCCGCCACTGACGCCCAGGAGGCGGAGGCGATGAACTATCTCAACAACATCATTCAGGTGAAAAGCAACAGCTGGGGCCCTGCGGATGACGGAGCCACCGTCGAAGGACCCGGAACCCTGATGAAGGCGGCCCTCGCGAATGCCACCACCACCGGTCGAGGCGGACTCGGCACCATCATCCTCTGGGCGGGTGGAAACGGCGGCGACGTGAATGACAACTCGAACTACGATGGTTACGCGAATTCGATCTACACGATGGCGATCGGCGCCTACGACAGCCAGAACCGCCGGGCCTATTACAGCGAGCCTGGAGCGAACCTCATCGCGGTCGCGCCTTCCAG
>JAIXVN010000501.1 GCA_027483005.1 Verrucomicrobiaceae bacterium | reverse complement strand
TGTTGGCCATTCTTTCCGGCAAGGCGGTCGGCGAGCTCCTGACGAGCCCTTTCCGCATCGGCCTTCGCCTTTTCCTGCTGTTCGAGCAGGGCCTTCTGATTCTCGGCGGCAGCGGCCTGGGCCTTTTCCTGTTGCTCACGAATCCGATCCGCCATCGTTGGCGCGGGCGTGCCGGGAGGCTGTGTGCCCGGAGGCTGCGTGCCTGGAGGCTGCTGGCCGGTTTTGCCAGCGAGACGGTCGGCGAGTTCCTGACGGTTCCTTTCGGCATCCGCCTTGGCCTTCTCCTGCTGTTCCTTGATCTCCTTCTGGCGTTGTTCGAGGGTCAGGCGGTTCTTTTCCTGGGCATCGCGGACGGCAGCCATCTGGGCCTCCTGCGCGGCACGGAGCTGCGCAAACGCGGCCTGCTGACGCTCCTTCATCTCGGCCTGTCGCTCGGCAAAGACGCTCTGGGCCTTCTTGATCGCCTCTTGTCGGTTCTGTTCAAGAACGGCCAGCCTCTGCTGCTGGAGCACCTGCTGGCCGCCGAGCTTCTCGACAGCGGCGGCGGCGATCGCCTGCTGTTCCGCCTGAAAGGCCTTGAAGCGATCGCGCACGTCGGCCTGGAGGCCGCCCTCGCCGCGTTCGATCTGGACGTCCCGCCAGGTATCGCGGACGGAGGCAGGACGCAGCGCGTGATTCCATGTGGCATTGACGGTCGGGGCGAAGCAGTTGAGCTGGTTGCCCACGATGGACGGACGGATCGTCGGGCGGCCAACTTCGCAGCGGTTCACATTGAGCTGATAGAACGGCATCGGTTGACCAAGGCGGTTGTTGATGTCGCGATAGCTCAATCCACCGCAGTTGAACTGGTTGTTCTGGAAGGTGATGTTGGTGACATTCCGGGTCTGGCCGCAGAACTCGCGGTTGCGGTTGAAAGGGAGGCAATGGTTGCGGATCGGACCACCGAAGTTGTTGATCGAAACGAAGTTGAACGAGGAAGCTCCGATGCCGAGTTCGACCTCGACGCTGCTGCCCCAGCCACGACCGGGGCGGCCCATGCTTTCGGGGGGGAGAGGAGCCCAGCCGATGTGGCTGTCACCGGAGCGCCAGCAAACCCAGGAAGGAGCCCATTCCTCGCCCGGAACCCAGACCCAGCCGCGACCGGCGCAGAGGGCCCAGCGACCGTAGTGATAGGTGGCCCAGCCAAAGCGCTCGTCCGAGATCCAGGTCCAGCCACGGTTACTGCAAGCCCAGCGGCCGCGGGTGTAGGGTCGCCATGAGTTGTCACGAACCACCACGGTGGGCTGCCAGACATATCCATAATCAGGCGTCTGGAACCAGGAGCCGTCGTTGGAAAGCTGGTCGTAGAAAACATTGTAGTCACTGACCGGGCGGGCATTCGGGATCTCCGGAGTTGGATCGAGTTCGGGAAGGGCCTCGCGACCGGCAATCTCCATTTCCCGTGCATTCAGCATCTTCTCGCGGCCCCCGAGACCGGACTCGCGTTCGGAGACCTCGCCTTCCCGTTTGGCCAGCGACTCTTCGCGCTGACGAAGCTTTTCGAGATCCGCCTCGGCGATTTCCTGATTGCGTCGCTCGAGCTCCGCACGGGCGTCATCGATCTTCTGCCGTTCGAGGGCGATGGCGTCGCGTTCGGCATTGAGCTTCTGGAGTTCGAGCTCGGCGCGGAGGGCTGCCTCGCTTTCGCGTGCCTCGCGGACCTGTTTCTCAAGCTCGGCCTTCGCGGCGTCCGCCTGGGAGTTGGATTTGTTGCACCCGGTCGCGGCAAGCACGGCGAGAGTGGCGAACGAGAACAATCGGATCGGTTTCATGGATGTTGGGCGATGTGCTTCTACGACGAATGACACGGGGGGGCGTATTCATCAAACTTTTCACAATCGCGCGGAAAACCTTCCCATCGCGGGTGCAAGGGGCCTCAGGGAAGCAGGACCACCTGGTAAAAGGCGCGACCCTGAGGAGGTGCGGAATCCGTGAAGGAGCCGGCCCCGGTCACCGTGGAAAGGGTCAACCAGGGACCTGCAGGCGATGCCGCCCTGCGGATCTGGAAGTTCAGGCCTGGAGCGGACGGCCAGGTCACAGTGAAGCCTCCGGAACCGCGGGTCGCGGCGGCCCTGAACGAGGAGGCACCACTCTTTGGATCGAGTCCGAGCCTGAATTCTGTTAGATTGCTGGTTCCGTCCGAATCCGGATCCGCGTCCACCGAGGCGGCGGTGACCGTGGTTCCGCCGAAGTGCTGGTACTGCCACAGCGCATACGGAGCGAGTGTGGAGGTCACCACCAGATCCACCTGTCCGGGAGTCGTGGTCACGACCGTCGCGGAGAACCCGGGCGGAATCAGGCCCACGGTGAATCCATTGTTGGTGAGTGAGCCTGTGTGATTGATCAGGCGATAGGTCCCTGGGGCGAAACCGACTCCCGCCCTTACCTCTATGCTTCCGGCGAGGGTGACGTCGCCCGTGACGGTGAGAAGGTCCTTCGTCGTGCCGAGATCGAAGGAGACAAGCGCGCCGTCCTCAAGGGTGAGACCGTTCGAGAAGGCGAGCGTGCCGTTAGGTGAGAGGTTTCCTGAAATGGAGGCAGGTGCGGCAATCGTTCCCGAACCATGGAGCAGCGAATCGGGATCTGTCAGAAGCGACTGGCTGGTCAGCGCTCCATCGACCTCCAACGAGGCCCCTTCCCCGACGTTCACCGGGAGGCTGTTGGAAAGCGTTCCTGTTAGATGGATCCCACCCTGCTCGATCGTGGTGCTGCCGGCGAATCCGCAGTTGCCGGAAAGGGTCCAGATCCCGGCCCCTGTTTTCACCAGATGGGTCAGTCCACCGGTCTGCTCGGACAAGGTTCCGGCGAAGGTGGCGTCCGAATCCCGCCCGCCGATGCGATAGGTCAACTGTCGTCCCGAGGTCGGTCCGCCCCGCAGGGTGGAGGTGGTGGTTCCTGAGAGTTCACCGATGGAAACGAAGGTGCCGTTGCCGGTGTTGAGGATGCCGGAGTAGTAGGCGGAGATCCCAGGTCCGAGGCTCAAGGCGGCGGTCGGCAGGCCGGGCCAGTTGTAGTCGAGGGCCATCCGGAAATCGGCGGTGCCTGATGCGGTGGTGGCATTGATCCGTCCGGAAAAGCCCGCCCAGTTTCCCCGCAGATCGGCGCGGATGGAACCACTGGGCAGGACGTAGTTCAGGGTCCCTGCTCCGGTGAGCGTCCCGGTGAGCGACGATCTCCAGGCAGGGTTGAAGTTGGCCGTGGCCCCTGCCGGGACAATGAGGTCCCAGGGTGCGGAAATCGTCGCGCTGTTGCTGGAGGAGGACATGGCGAGCGTGCCTCCGTTGAGCGTGACATCCCCCGAGCCAAGGGCGGAGGCATTGGCTCCATCATTGCCGAAGGTGATCCTCCCGGCATTGAGGATGACGGGGCCGGCAAAGCTGTTGGCATTCGAAAGCGTGAGGGTTCCGCTGCCGGATTTCACCAGCGACATCTGACCGGTCAGCGATCCTGTACCGCTGAGGCTGTAGTTCTTCGAGCTGTTGGAAATTGTGACGGACTCCGGCTCAAGCTGGCCAACAAGGTTCAGGCTGGTGGCATTCGAGCCGGTGTCATCGAGCGTGACCCTGTCTCCGGTAGCGAATGCGGTCGGGCTTGCGGACCGCAAGAACGAGCTGGTGCTTCCGAAATCCCAGGTGTTGGCGGTGGAGTTTGATCCGCCTTTCCAGACAAGGCTTCGTCCAGACGACGGCGGTGGTGGAGGAAAGGCGGGCAGCTCCAGCGAGAGGTAGTCATACATCACGTGCGAGCTGGTATCGGAAACGTTCTGGCTGAAGGTGAAGGTGTTGGTTCCGACCTTGAGCTTCGAGACCGGGATGGAAACCGTCACGAACGAGTATTTCGCATGGATGCCCTGCCGGAGGAGGGCATTGCCACCATTCATGCCGGGGCTGATCCGGGTGAAGGCGGAGGCATCGTCATTGATCGTCAGGTAAAGCCGGGCGTAGTTCGAGCTGGCGACCGCCACGGTGAGGGCGGCATTGCCGACCGAGGGGACTGCGGAGAGGTTGAAATTGAGTTTCCAGTTCCAGGAGCCCCAGGTCGTGGTTCCGTTCACGGTCGTCGGATAGCCACTATGAACGTAGTTGAAATCGGTGGCGGGGCTGCTCGTGCCGATGTTGTAGATCAGCGGATTCGGCAGTTCGGTCGGATAGACCTCCCAGAGATACGGTTTGAAGTAATCGTTGCCGTGCTTGAATTCCGCTGCGGATCGGTCGGGCAAGCCGATCTCCCACGCGAGGCTCGCCCCACTGCGGGGAATGGTCCAGGTGAGCGCCCCGAGAGCGGTGGTGCCGCCCGCTGTGACCGTGATCGAGGTCTTCGAAAACTCTCCCACGGCCCCATCCAGAAAGGCGTAGAGCGTGTAGGTGCCGGGCCGGACGGCGGGAAGGCTGAAGTTCCCGCCCGCATCGGCTTTCGCCCAGTATTGATAGCCCTTCGACTGGTTCTGCCAGTTTCCGCTGGTGGCCTCCGGAGCCGCAAGGCCGATCTGGGCATTGGCAGCTGTTAGAGTGGGCTTCAGGACATCGTTGATGATCAGCTGGCCTGTGACCGTCCCCCGCGCGCTTGCGGCCGGATGGTCGGAGGTGCTCAACCATGAGTAAGGCCAGGCCGATTTCTCCGCTTCCACCTGGGCCTGGGCGTCGGCCCAGAGGGCGTTTCCCGCGTTCGAGGTGGCGGTGGTGGAGTTGCAGTAGAGCAGAAAGGGGCCATACAGCTTTCTCCAGCTTTCTCCGGCGGCCACGCTGGTGGATGAGCCCGCGTAATGGTTGCGACCGAAATGCATCAGAAGGTAGCTTTCGGAAAGCGTGAGATCCTGCTTGGTGGGGCCGTCGTTGAAGTAGTCGTGCCCCCCCAGGACGAACCACACGCCTTTTTTGGCGATGTTGCTGGCGAGTCCCCAGGTGCCGATTTCGGAGTATCGGGCGGAGTAGGAGTATTTCCCATCCAAGAGCCCGGCACGAACGCCGGTGGTGAGCTTCACGATTTCGGCGATGCCGGTGGGCTGGGACTGCTGGTAGTCGAAGTAGGAAGCCATCTGCCAGTTCCTGGCCGTATCCACATAGGCACGCTCGAAGGTGAAGGTGGTCGAGGTTCTCGGCAGCTTCCAAACGATCCGCCATTCCCCGACGGCTGCGGCGGGATAGGTCGAGGGGTGATCGAGGATCGCAAAGGCATAGAGCCCGGTGTCGCCGCGTCTGAGCACGTA
>JAIXVN010000106.1 GCA_027483005.1 Verrucomicrobiaceae bacterium | reverse complement strand
CGAAGCTGTTGCCTGACGGAAAAACCATCGAGCTCGTCCTCGAAGGCATGAAGCCCTCGATGAGCCTCAAGGTCGGCTACGATCTTGAGGACGACAAGGCAGGCGTCATCAAAGGCGAGGTTTACTCGACTGTTTACGCGACTCCCTGATTCGTCGCCCTCGACCTTCAACTCAAGGGGCGGGGTCACTCCCGCCCCTTTTTGCATCTCCTTCTCCCGCCAGTTGCACCGTTTCATCAGGGAAAGCTTCCACCCGTTTTCTTCATCCCCTCCACTGATTGCATGATCCGCCCGCTGCTTTTCACCGGACTTCTCCTCGGCACCGCACAGGCCGAATTGATCGCCACCTTCAAGGCAGGCGATGCCACCGACTCACGGCTCGATCGGCTGCCTGCACTGTTCGTGAAAGCCGGCGAACCTGCCACGCCGTTCGTGGCCCCCGGAGCCTTCGAGGTCACCTGGAGCGGACAGCTTTCCGTGGCCCAGCGCCAGCGGCTCGTTTTCTCCTTCGAAGGCACTGGCAGCGCCTCGCTTTCGATCGATGGCAAGCCGGTCCTGGAGGAAAGCGGCGAACTCGGAGCCAAGCCCTCCGAGCGACTCCGCCTCAACCCCGGTGATCACGAGTTCAGCCTCACCTTCAAGAGCCAGCCCGATGGTTCCGGTCGCCTCCGCTTGTTCTGGGAAGAGGCCTCATTTCCCAAGCAATCGATCCCGCCCGGTGCCTTCAAATCCACCGCCAACGAGGCTGCCACGCTCGGCGAACTCCAGCGCCACGGCCGCCTGCTCTTCGCGGAGAACCACTGCGCCAGGTGCCACACCGCCGCCACTGGATTCGGATCCGCGCCGATGCCGGAGATTTCGGAACTCGTGCCGCTGCTCGCTGGCATCGGCGACCGCGTGAACGAAGACTGGCTCAAGCACTGGATCGCCTCGCCGCAGACGCTTCGCCCTACCACCCGGATGCCCGCGCTGGTCGATGCCTCCACCGAGGCCGGTCGCCAGCAGGCCGCTGACCTCGCCGCCTACGTGATCACCCAGACCTTCGGCGCACCTGCTGGAAAGACTCCTGATCCCGCCCTCGCCCAAAAAGGTGGCGAGACCTTCCACAGCCTCGGCTGCGTGGCCTGTCATACCTTGCCCAGCCAGACCGCGCCGGATCTCGAACACAAACGCCTCCCGCTCAACAACGTCGCCGCCAAGTTCAAGCCAGGTGCCCTGGTGCCCTTCCTGAAAAAGCCGGACGCCTATCACCCCTTCACCGGCATGCCCGACTTCCGGCTTTCCGACGAGGAGGCCAACTCGCTCTCCGCCTATCTAACAGCCGCTTCCACCGGCAAGGAAACCAAACCCGCCTCGCCCTTCCCCGCCGGCGACAAGGTCCGTGGCGAAGCACTCGCGAAATCCCTCAACTGCGGCACCTGCCACTCCGGACTTCCGGTTTCCGAAACTCCCCCGCCCGCCATCGATGCGATTTTCAAAAAGGACTGGAGCGCCTCCGGCTGCGTCGCCCCTGCCGACAAGCGCGGCAAGGCACCCGTCCTCCATCTCAACGACGCCGAACGCAGCGCGCTCGTCGCCTTTTCCAAAGCCGGAAGCAGCCCGCTCACCCGCGACACTCCGGGCGAATACGTCCGCCGCCAGATCGAAACCCAGCGCTGCACCAACTGCCACAGTCATGATGGCAAGGGCTCGCTCCTCGACTCCGTCCACTCCGACAGCCGTTCGCTCGTTGCCGATCTGAAGCACCTCGACGAACGGGTCGATCAATCCCGCCCGCAGCTCACCTACCTCGGCGAAATGCTTCATGCCACCGTCACCGAGTCGATGATCGAGGGCACCACCGATCCACGTCCCCGACCCTGGCTGCTGATGCGCATGCCAGCCTTCCACGCCAAGGCCAAGTCGATCGCCGAGGGCTTTGCCCGCATGCACGGCATCGAACCGAGTGGACCGAAGCCCTTCACCGTTGATCCCACCCTGGCGGAAACCGGCAAGACCCTCGCCAACGCCACCGGCTTCGGCTGCACCACCTGCCACGCCATCGGCGACCAGAAACCGACCGCTGCCTTCGAGGTTCAAGGTGTCAATTTGCAGCTCAGCGCCCAGCGTCTTCGTGACGACTACTATCTCCGCTGGATGGCCAACCCCGGCTCGATCACCCCTTCAACGAAGATGCCGAAATACGCCGAGGGCAATGTCTCCCAGCGCGCCGACCTCCTCGAAGGCGATGCCCACAAGCAGTTCGAAGCCATCTGGCACTATCTGCACCAGAAGTGATCGCGGTTGCGATCGCCTCAACACAAAAGAGCCGCCCTTGCAGGGGCGGCCCTCAGGTGCCCTCTTCGGGCGGTCGTGAGATAAGTCGGTCTTCTCAAGGAGCCGCCGCAAAGGGACTGGCGATCTCGCGCTTCTGGATTTCACCGGGCATCCACGTCCAGGGGTCGATGCCCTTGCAGGTGTAAACGGCGAGGCCGACGACGCCGACATTGCGGGTGTCGCCACGGCTGAGATTGGCGTAGGAGTTCGAGACGGTGGAGAACTTGAAGGCCGCAACGGAATCATAGCCGGTGCGGTAGCCCTTCACCTCCAAGGTCTCGCCGGCGGGAACCACATAGCCGCGCTTGGTGACGCTGGCAGGCTTGCCGTCGATCACATCGAGCCCGTCCACGCTGAGCACGACCTGCAGCGGACTCTTGCAGACGTTCTTCAGCACGATGGTGTAGCGACCGTTGTGGGAGCCTTCGACAAAGCGTCGATACTGCCCGCTACTAGAAGTGTAGGAGTAATAGGTCGGCAGAAAGCCGAAGCCCCCCTTGATCCCCCACTCCATCACGCCCCCGGCGGTCGATTGCAGGCCACTGATCCTGGAATCAAGCGCCCCCATGGCCTTCAGTCCCTCACGGTCGTTGTAGTAGATGGCATCGACCCCATAGGGCTTCGGCGTCGCACGCTGGAAGGCGGTGCTGGTCATCGGCGACTTCAGGCTTTCCCCAAAGGTGGTGGCGAGACCGGGACGCTCCTTGCGCGGTGGGGCGAAGGCTTCGTCGGCTTTCACACCGCCTTTGGGCTGATAGCCAAACTGTCCGCTGCCCGCAGATTCAAGCGGAGTGTTCTTGGGCATCAGGTAACTATCGCGAGCGCTGTAGCCGCCTCCCCCGCTGGACGCACAGGAGTTCATCATCCACACCAACAAGCCCGTCACTGGAATCATCCATCGCATTTTCATGGTGCTGGAAAAACAGCATTTCAGAATCCGCCCGTCAAATCTTTTGTGCAGTTTTTCCAGCATTT
>JAIXVN010000002.1 GCA_027483005.1 Verrucomicrobiaceae bacterium | reverse complement strand
GATCACGCACCTGCACCACGAGGTGCCGGGAGTCATCCTGCGGAAGCTCATCGTGGGGAATCGCCGCTGTTAGACGCAGCAGCCCACCGGCGGGAACGGGAACCCTCAGGGTGATATCGGACTCCGACCAGGCCGCGAGGGTCAGCTCCTTTTCCCTGAGGTGCGATGGGCCGAACCCGGCTTCAAGTTTCCCGGTCCACGGGGCGGACGAGTGGTTGGCGACGCGGGCCTTCACCTCCACCTCCCCACCGGCGATCACTGCTCCGGCCCCCAGTTCCAGTGAACTAATCGACTGGTTGCCGCGAGAGGGGTTGTCGGTCGCGTTGACGAAAAACAGCCGCGAGCCTTCAGGCAGGCTGGAGAAGTCGACCGAGGCCCAGTCACGGCGTTGGAAGTCGGAGAAGAAATAGATGTCAGGCGGAGAAGGCGCGTCCTTGGCGAGATTCGCGGCGAGATGGTTGGCCGATCGGAAATCCGCTGCGGTGAGTGGGGTGGGCGACTTGTCGAGAAACTCGAGCGCGGCCTCCGAGCGGTTGGTGAAACTGGCGAACGCGGCGGCCGGTGACTGATCGACGCGGATGAGGTTGAAATGATCGTCCGCTGTGAGAGCATCGAGCAGTCGCTTGACCTCCGCCCGTGCCCGCGCCCGCGCCGAGGTGCCGCCTTCGCCGCAGCTCATGCTGAGGGAATGATCGACGAGCAGCAGGACATGGCGGCCCTTGGAAGAGGATTGGTTGCCGGAATCGAGGATGGGTTTGAGAAAGGCGAGCAACAGTGCGGCCAACGCCAGCGTGCGGAGCAGCAGCATCAACAGGTGCCGCCAGCGGAACACACGCGAGCGACCCACCAGGGTGCGCTGGATTTCCGCGATCGAGGAAAAGAGGATCCGTTTCGGATATCTCTGACTCAGCCAGTGGACGATGATCGGGGCGGCCACCAGAGGGACCAGAAACCACCAGAGACCGGATTGGATGAACTGCATGGAGGAGGGGCTCTAACGGTTCATTCCGGCGCGGAATCCCAGGTAGGCCTCGATGGCCTCGCGGTAGGGGGCGGCATTGTCGAGGGCGGTGAAATCGATCCTGCGGCGTGAGGCTCCCTCTGCGAAGGCAGCCGTCCGTTCCCGCATGCGTCGCTCGTAGTCGGCGCGGATTTCCGCAGGTTCCACATCGAGGGTCTCGCCGGTTTCCATGTCCACAAACCGCGCGAGCTGGACCATCGGAAGAGTGCTTTCCTCCGGATCAGTGACCTGCATCAGGAGGATCTCGAAGCCACGGTGCAGGAAGGGACCGAGTGCGTCGAAGATCTCGTCGGGTTCCGGCCCGAGGAAATCCGAAAGGATAACCAGTCGACCCCGGCGGCGCAGCAGACGCTCGCACTCACGGATCGAGGCCGCCAGGTCGGTCCGGCCCGTGGATTCATACGCCGGCTGCACCAGGGTGCGCAGGCCGGTCATCAGATGGCGGCGTGTGCCGCCCGAAGGAAGGTGGTCGAGGACGCGGTCGGCAAACAGGGTCAGCGAGGCCTTGTCACCCTGACGAAGCATCAGATAAGCCAACGCCGCCGCGATCCTGGCCACGCGCAGTCCCTTCTCGTCCCGCACGCCACCCTGATAGGCCATCGAGCCGGAGGAATCGACCAACAGATGCACATCCATGTCGGTCTCCTGGCGGTAGCGGCGGATGACCAGCCGGCGGGAACGGGCAAAGACCCGCCAGTCGATCGACTGGACCGGGTGGCCGGGTTCATAGGCGAGGTATTCGGAAAACTCCCCACCTCCACCGAGATCAGGCGACTTGTGGCGGCCCTGGTAGCGGCTATCGACCAGCGTCCGCGCGAACACGATGAGATTCTTGAAACGCTCCAGCTCCCCTTCGTTGAGGAGGTTTCCAGCCCGGGAGGTGCGAAGCTTTTCCGCTGCCTCGGCGGCAGTCAGTACTGGGGGTGGCATCTTCGGCGGCACCCCTGGCGGTCGGGGGCGCGGCAAAGGCGGAGGCACTGCGCCTCCCTTTGCGGCCTGATCGCGCGCGGCCGAAAGTGCGCGCCCGAGCGTTGAGTGGGGATTCTCTGGCGCGGGGGAAGGCATCGGAATGATCTACGAAAGTTCTAGTAGCGGGGCTCCGGCACTTCCTTCACCAGCTCAAGGATGAGGTCGACGGCCTTGAGCCCCTCGCCGGTGGCCCGGTAGTTCGGCACGATGCGATGGGCGAGCACGTTGGCGGCGACCAAGCGCACGTCCGCGGCATCGGGGGCGGCCCGTCCCTTCATCAGCGCGATGGCCTTGGCACCGAGGATCAGATACTGCGAAGCCCGCGGCCCGGCTCCCCATTCGATGTAGGTGTTGGTGACCTTGGCAGCTCCAACTTGCTTCGGGCGTGTGGCGCTCGCGAGGTCCACCGCATAGGCCAGCACGTGATCGGCCACCGGCATCGCCCGCACCAGTCGCTGGATGCCGAGGATGTCCTCCCGTCCGACGACAGCGGAGATCGCGGAGCTTTCTCCGATGGTGGTGCGGCGGACGATTTCGATCTCATCAGCCCTTTCCGGATAACCGAGGTCGAGCGAGAACATGAATCGGTCGAGCTGGGCTTCCGG
>JAIXVN010000059.1 GCA_027483005.1 Verrucomicrobiaceae bacterium | reverse complement strand
TTGGAAACGATCACCATCAGCGTGATCGCAAGTGGCACGGCCCAGATTGCCGGTTGCTCGGAAAGAATCCGGAGCAGCGGATGATGGATCCAAAACTGCGCCATGGTGCCGGGCACGTAGGGGAGGTTGTTCTTCAGCGCCGCGGCTTGGTCGGCCTTGGCAATGAGGTCGCTTGCGTTGGTCAGGGCCGCCGCGATGAGCGCACAGAGTCCGCCGGTGAGCATCCCGGTCGCGGCTCCTTTCATCGTCATGCCGCGCCACCAGACACTCATGAAGAGCAGCGGGAAATAGCTCGCTGCCGCGATGGCGAAGGCCTGGCCGACCATGAAGTTGATCTCCAGTTTCTCGACCAGCGAACCGAGGATCACCGAGACTCCCCCGACGATCACGGCGCACCACTTGAACATCTTCATCCGCTGCTCCGAACTGGAGTTGGGACGCAGGATCTTGCCAAACACATCGTGGGCAAGGGCACCGGTCATCGACACCAGAAGGCCGGAAAACGTGCTCATGAAGGCAGCGAAGGCACCCGCACAGGTGATGCCGCTGAGGATCGAGCCCAGCATTCCATATTTCGCCCGGATCAGGGTCGGCAGCTTCAGGACGACCTGATCCGTTCCCTTGATCCCCGTCAGGCCGGTGTAGAGCTCCGGCATCAGGTTTCGTCCGAGAACCCCGAACACGGGCGGAAAGACATAGAAGACTCCAATCAGGATCATCACCCACATGGTGGTGCGCTTCGCGGCCACGCCGTCCGGATTCGTGTAGAAGCGGACCAGGATATGGGGCAGCCCGGCCGTGCCACAGACCAGGGCGATGATCAGTGAGAAGGTGTAGAGCAACGAATAGGGACGACCCTGCTCCGGGGTAAGTCCGGCGGCCTTGGCGGCCTTGGTGCTGAGCGGACCGAACGGCGCGATCCACGTCTCATCCTTGGGAGCCTTCTCGGGCAGGGCTGCCCTCTGTGCACCGGATGCGGTCGGGTCGATGTTCTGGGAGAGTGCCGGGGGGGCGGAGGAATCCGACGACTGATGATTCAATGAGAGATTTTTCCCATATCCTCCATAGACCGCGACCAGGACGAAGACAGGCACGGAAATGGCAAACATCTTCATCCAGTATTGGAACGCCTGGATCAGGGTGATGCCCTTCATGCCTCCGAGGGCGACATTGAAGGTGATCACGAGTCCTACCACTGCCACCCCCACCCAGTAGGGAATTCCATTGGTCGCCACGCCGAGAACATTGACTGGAGCCAGCGCCGCCAGAAAGGTTCCGCGCAAATCCACATCCTGGAAAATGTAGGAGAGCGTGACACCCGCGCCCTTCATCTGCGGCATCGTGTAGAAGAAGCCGATGAAGCGCACGAAGCAGCCGGCGATCTTGCGGAACAGCGGCGAATCGAAACGGCCCTCCGCGAAGTCCGGAATCGTGTAGGCCCCGAAGCGTCGCAGCGGTCCGGCGATGAACAGCAGCAGGAACAAGTATCCGCAGGCATAACACACCGGATACCACAGTGCGTCGTAGCCGGAGGACATCACCATGCCCGCCACGCCCATGAACGAGGCGGCGCTGAGGTATTCGCCGGAGATGGCGGCGGAATTCCAGCCGACCGAAACCGATCGGCCAGCCACAAAGAAATCAGAGGCGGTTTTCGAACCTCCGGACGAGCGGAAGCCCATCCAAAGGGTCGCCAACACGGTCACCAGCGAGAACCCGAGAATCCAAGGATCGACATTCATGGTTCAGCTCAGGATGGGGTTTCGGACTTGGACGCCTTGGCGAGGGCCATCTCGGCCTCTTCGCGCTCCATGGCCAGCGAGCGGCGGATGAAGGTGTAGCTGATCACCCACACGAACGGAAAGAACAGCACACCGAGGATCAGCCAGGTCAGCGGAAAGCCGCCAATGCGCGTTGCCATCATCTCAGGCAGGAAATAGTTCAACAGAGGCATGCTCAGCAGGACGATCCCGAAGGTCGCGCCACAGGCGATCGAGAGTTTGAGTTGCCGGCGCATGAGCTGGCGCAGAAACGCCTCGCTGTGGATGTAGTCGTTGTGCTCTTGGGAGTGCATTGGGTTTCTCAGGTGCTAACGGACGAACGCGGGAAGTCGAAGCAAGAAATTCGCTGAAACCCGTTCGGGGGATCGATTCCCCGCCAACGACTCCGAAATTTCCCTCGATCAGCCCTTGGAAGTTTCCATCCGGCTGTCCATCGTCGCGCCCCACGAATGACGACGGTCCTTGAAATCCTCGACGGCGGCACGCGCTACCTGGAAAAGCGCGGCATCGAGGATGCCCGGCGGAACATGCAGATGCTGGTGGCCCACCAGCTCCAGTGCACCCGGATGGAGCTTTACCTGCGCTTCGACCAGCCGATCAGCGAGTCCGATCTGGTCCCGCTGCGCGACGCCCTGAAGAAGCGCGGCGAAGGCGTCCCGCTCCAGCACCTGCTCGGCACCGTCTGGTTCCATCAGAACGAGTTCAAGACCGACGCCCGGGCCCTCATCCCCCGCCCCGAGACCGAGGAGCTGGTGGAAATCCTCCTCAAGCTCGAACTCCCCGAAAGCGCCCGAGTCCTCGACCTCGGCTGCGGTTCCGGCGTCCTCGGGCTTTCCCTCGCCGCCTCAAGGCCCGGCTGGCACGTGACGCTGGCCGACATTTCGCCGGAGGCTCTTGAGCTGACCCGGGAGAATGCCGCCAAGCTGGAGCTCCCGAACGTTTCATTCGTCGAAAGCGACCTCTTTTCCGCCCTGGAAGGTCCCTTCGACCTGATCGCGGCGAACCTCCCCTACGTCCCGGAAACCGAGCGCGCGACCCTGACCAAGGAGGTCCAGCACGACCCCGACCTTGCCCTCTTCGGAGGACAGGATGGGCTCGACGTGATCCGGCGTTTCACTCCCGGGGCCATTGGAAAACTTGCGCCTGCCGGGCGGATCGGACTTGAAATCGGACACGATCAGGCTTCACAGGTCGCCCGACTCCTCCAAGACTCCGGCTTCATCGGCGTCGAAGTGAAGACCGACCTTTCGGGCGTCGCCCGTTTCCCCCTCGCCCAGAAGCCCTGATTCAAGAGGCTTGTCGATCGTGGATCGCAGATCCCGGTTTTCAGAAATCCACCATCTCCCATCCCCGATCCCCAATCCCTCTCATGGACAAACTCCTCGTTCACGGCGGCAGCACCCTGCGCGGTTCCGTCAACATTTCCGGCTCGAAGAATGCCTCGCTGCCGATCATCGCCGCCGCCCTGTTGACCGATGAGGACGTCATCATCCGTCGCGTGCCGGATGTGTCCGACACCAACTACATGGTGCAGATCCTCAACGCCCTCGGGGCCGAGGTCGAGCGCTCGTCCGGTACCATCCGCGCCACCTGTGCCGAAATTTCCGACACCGCTCCCTACGAACTCGTCCGCCGGATGCGGGCCTCGATCTGCGTGATGGGCCCGCTGCTGGCGCGGAAAGGTCGCGCCGTCGTCTCCCTGCCCGGTGGCTGCATCATCGGCGATCGCCCGGTGGACCTTCATTTGAAAGGCCTTCAGGCGCTCGGGGCGCAGGTCGAGTTTGAAGGAGGAAACATCATCCTCACCGCGCCGAAGGGTCTCAAGGGGGCCGAGCTTGATCTCCGAGGCACCTCCGGCCCGACCGTTCTCGGCACCGACAATGTGATGATGGCCGCCACGCTCGCGGAAGGCACCACCGTCATCGAGTCCGCCGCCGCCGAGCCTGAGGTGATCGATCTGGCGAATTTCCTGAACGCGATGGGGGCCAAGATCACCGGAGCCGGCACCCGGCGCATCGTCATCGAGGGCGTCGCCAAGCTTCATGGGGTCGAACACACCGTCATCCCGGACCGCATCGAGGCTGGCACCTTCATGGTCGCTGCGGCTTTGGCCGGTGAAGGAGTCACGCTGCGCCGCGTCTGCCGCGAGCATCTCAAGGCCATCACCGCCGCGATCGAGGCCTCGGGGCATTCGGTTTCGTTCAACGAAGCGGGCGACGCCTGCACCGTCCATCGCGGCACCGATCTCAAGGGCGTCGACCTGGTCACCGCGCCCTACCCCGGCTACCCGACCGACATGCAGGCGCAGATGACCGCCCTGCTGGCCACCACGCCGGGCATCAGCGTCATCAAGGACACCATTTTCCCACAGCGCTTCATGCACTGCGCCGAGCTCAAACGCATGGGAGCCGACATCAAGGTCGACAACGGCACCGCCATCGTCCGTGGCACCGAGAAACTTTCCGCCGCCCCGGTCATGGCCTCCGACCTCCGCGCCTCCGCCGCCCTGGTCCTGGCGGCCCTCACCGCCACCGGAACCACCGAGATCAACCGCCTCTATCACATCGACCGCGGCTACGAGCACATCGATGAGAAGCTCCTCCTGCTTGGAGCGAACGTCGAGCGGGTTCGGGTCTGAAGAGGTTTCAAGTTTTCAGGGTCAAGTTTTCAGGAAGAGCCCAACTTTCTCCCCCTTGAAACTGAACACTGAAAACTTGAACCCGGCCTCGACACATCGATGAGCGGCCCCTAGCGTCCCCGCCTTTCCTACACCATTTTATGATCCGCAAACTGATCCCCGGCGCCCTGGCTCTTGGCCTCACCGCCCTCGCCACTGCCCAGACCCCTGCCGCCGAGAAGGGTTCGGCCAAACCCTCCCCTGCTCCCGAGGCACCGGCCGCACCGGTCGATCCCGCCACGGTGAAGGTCGATTCCTCCTACGCGCTCGGCTTCCGCACCGGTTCCTCTTTTGCCCAGGAATACGGCCAGTATGGCGTTTCCGCCGCAGACATCGATCCTGAAGGATTCCTCAAGGGATTCATGGGGGCCCTCAAGGGTGGCAAGCCCGAGCTTTCCGACGACAAGCTGCAGGCGGCCATGAAGTCCCTCGGTGACCTGCTTCAAAAGCGCGAGGAGGCCCTCGGCGTGAAGAATCTTGAGGAAGGAAAGAAGTTCCTCGATGAGAACGGCAAGAAGGAAGGCGTCGTCACCACCAAGAGCGGCCTTCAGTATCAGATCCTCCAAAAGGGCGGCGACAAGAAGTTCGTCGCACCAAAGGAAGGCGAGGAATCCAACAAGGAGTTCATGGTGAACTACAAGGGCACGCTGATCAACGGCACCCAGTTCGATGCCTCTCCTGAAGGCAAGCCGGTCGCCATGACGCTGGAAGTCATCGACGGCTTCAAGGAAGCCCTCACCTCCATGCCGATCGGCGCGAAGTGGAAGCTCTTCATCCCAGCCAGCCTCGCTTACGGCGAAAAGCGCCGCAGCGGCGAGCTCGGACCGAACCAGCTGCTCATTTTCGAGCTTGAGCTGGTCGACATCAAGGACGCCCCGCCCGCCCCCGCAGGTGGACTCCCCTTCCCGATGCCCCAGGGCGGACCGGCTGGCGAGTGAGCGTTTCAGCATGATTTCAAGAGAAGCCGCCGGGGACCCCGGCGGCTTTTTCTTGCCCACTCTGCTTCTGCCAGATCCGCCCACTGCTTGACCTGCGACAGAAAGTCCCCACCTTTTGGTCCAATCCGATGCCGAACCACCTCAAGACGCTTCAGGCCCACGCCAGGCAGACGCTGAAGCCCTCGCTCCAGAAGCAGCTTTCTCCGGCCGAGCGGATCGCCCTCTACAAGCGCTTCATCAAG
>JAIXVN010000054.1 GCA_027483005.1 Verrucomicrobiaceae bacterium | reverse complement strand
TGGTGATTCCGCGTGAGGCGATGGGCATGGGCGACATCCATCTGTTAGGGATGATCGGGGCGTATTTCGGCTGGGCCGGGATGTTCTTCAGCGTCTTTGCGGGATCGATCTACGCCATCATCGTGGCCTTGATCGGGCGGATCGGATTCGGGATGAAGCTCCCATTCGGACCCTTTCTCGCGATTGGCTGCGTCACCTGGCTCTTCGGCGGATGGAAGCTCTGGGAATGGTATCTGAACGTGCTTGGACCCTTCGAACTGGGCAGGTGAGGGGCATTGCTTGCCAAGACTTGGGCGGATAGAGGATTCCGCTTGGAATCTGATTCGAACCTTCTCATTCTCAGCGACACGATGTCCCCCACCGTCATGAATGCAAAAGCCGTCTTGATTGCCATCGTCTGCCTGCTGGTGTTCTCGCACGAACTCGCGGCCCAGTCCACACTCCCTACGCCTCAGGAGTGCGTGCAGAAGTTCACCGACAAGTCCTGGTGCGCTACTCGCCCGGATCTCCGCAGTTTCCTGGAAGTGGATTTCCCGGAGTATCCCGGTGGCCCGAAGGCGCACTATCGGTCGGAGGCCTTTTCCGAGGTCAGTGTGTTGTGGTCTTCCACGACGCAGGCGCTGCTGCTGGCAAACGCCCTTCCGCCGACGAAAGCCACCCCGACGGTTCTTTCCTCGCTGATTCTTCTCCGCCAGTCCGGTGGTGTCTGGTCAGTGGGGCACTCAATGACCTTTCTCGCCAGCGGCAAATACTCAGCGGCCAAGGCAGAGCCGGCGGTGGAGGGGGCGTCCGCAGTGGTGACCCTCACCCTCACCCAGGGTGGCCGTGGAAACGCCTACTCGCAGTCGGAAACGTTCCGGATTGATGATCAGAAGATCCAGCGGGTTCCGCTGCCTGCGCCCTAGGAGGATTCAATTCTTCAGAGGCACCCTTCGACATTCGATCATCTCCCGGGCCATCATCTCTCTTGACCAATTTTCACCATCCGACTTTGATACTCTTATGTACGGAATGGTTAACAAGGCGATCGAGGATCTGGTGCTTACCGGTTTCAGCCGCGAGCAGTGGAACGCGATCAAGGAAAAGGCGGGGGTTGAGGACGACATCTTCCTTTCCAATGAGCGTTATCCGGATTCGATGACTTATGATCTCGTGGCAGCCGCCAGCGAAGTGCTGGGTCTGGAGGCCAAGAAGGTGCTGGTAGCGTTCGGCGAGCACTGGATCCTGGTCACCGCAAAGCATGGATATGGGAGCATGCTGGAGGCGAGCGGCCGGACATTGCCGGAGTTCCTGATCAATCTTCCGTCCTTCCACACCCGTGTCGCGATGATCTTTCCGGACCTCCAGCCACCCAGGTTTTCCTGCACGGACGTTACGGAGAACTCATTGGTTCTGCACTATGACTCCCACCGCCCTGGCCTCACCGACTTCGTGATCGGACTGCTGCAAGGCCTCGGAAAGATGTTCAACTCGCCGACTGAAGTTGAAGTCGTCCGCAGGAAGTCAGAAGGAGCCGAACACGATGAGTTTCTGGTCCGCTGGGCCTCGGTTCCGACCTGATGAAGCACACTTCCATAGACTCGAGTGGGCGCTCCTGGTTGGATCACGACGCATTTGTTTCGGCATTTCCGTTTTTCGTCTCCTGGGATCAGGAATTGAGGATCGCTGAATTCGGGCCGAGCCTTCTCAAGATTTGCCCGGATGTCAGGGAGGGTGCCTTGATGTCCGATCTGTTCGAACTCCAGCGGCCGGTTGAAGGTTTCAGCGGGGCTTTGACCGAGGCAAACCGACATACGCTGTTCCTCTTTCGCCATCGCACCAGCAGGCATTTGTTCCGGGCGCAGTTGAACCCTAACCAGCACGACGGCTCTGCGAAGCAAACATCGCACCAGCAGGCATTTGTTCCGGGCGCAGTTGATCCTGACCGGTCAAGCAGACAGGGCCGGAATGTTTCTCGCGTCTCCCTGGTTCAATCGTCCCGAGGAAGTCACGACCAGTGGCCTGCTGCTGCAGGATTTCGCCCTTCATGATCCGATCGTGGATCTTCTCCAGCTCGTCCAGACCCATCAGGTCGCGGCAGCGGAGCTCAAGCAACTGGCCAGTTCGTTGACCACGGAACGAACCAAGCTGCGCGAGGCCAACAAGCGCCTCCAGCAGCAGGAACGGGAGTCCTACAAGCTCGCTCTGGTCGCGGCACGCACCGACAACGCAGTGGTCGTCACGGATGCGCATGGCCGCATCGAATGGGTCAACGAGGCGTTCTCCCGGATCACCGGCTTCACGATGGATGAGGCAATGGGGAGAAAGCCCGGATCCTTCCTTCAAGGGCCCGACACCGATCCCGAGACCGTCAAGAGAATCCGTGAAGCGCTTTCAGCTGAGGAGGGGATCAGCGTCGAGATCCTCAACTACGCGAAAGATGGCAGGGCCTACTGGCTTTCGATCGAGATCCAACCCATGCGGGACGAGGACGGTCGGCTGACCAACTTCATGGCGATCGAGCGTGATGTCACACTTCGCCGCGCTGAAGACCGCCGACAATCGATTCAGAATGCCTCGGCCTTGATTTTCGCCTCTGCAGGATGCGTCCAGCAGGCCGGTGTCGGCATCCTCCGCAAAGTCTCGCGTCAGCTTGGCGGAAAAGTCGGCCTGCTGTGGATGCGTGGTCCCGGTGACAAATCCATGCGGGTGGTGGAAAGCTGGCACGATCCACTGCAGAACTGCAGGGAGCTTCTCGAAGCCTCCCGGGCGGAATCCCTTCATTACGGGATCGGCCTTTCCGGCAGGGTATGGCAATCAGGACGCCTCAGCTGGCTCGCTGACCTGACTGTCGATGGGGACATCGAGCGGATGAGGATCGCCTCGGGCATCGGACTCAACGGATGCCTGGCCGTCCCAATCATTTCGAATCAGCAGACACTGGGCGTGTTCGAGTTCCTCGGAGTCACGCTGATGGAGTCGGATGAAAGTCTGTCGATGATCCTTTCCAGCATCGGCAGCCAGATGGGTCAGTTCGTGGCCCGACTCAAGGCTGAAGCGAACTTGCGGGAAGCGAAGGAACTCGCGGAGCGCGCGAATGAGGCGAAGTCGCTTTTCCTGGCGATGATGAGTCATGAGATCCGCACCCCCCTCAATGGCATTCTGGGCTTCACCAGCCTGCTGCAGGACACACCCCTGAGCCCGCTTCAGGGGGAGTATCTCCAGACCATTCGCAACAGTGGTGACATCCTGCTGCACATCATCAACGACGTGCTCGATTTCTCCCGCATCGAAAGCGGTGGGCTCCAGATCGAGCAGATCAGATTCAGGCCTCTCGTGATGGTGACGGAAACCATGGAAATGCATGGCCCAAGCGCCCAAGCGAAGGGCTTGGCGTTGACCTGGGACGTGGAGGCCTCCGTCCCGGAGCAGGTTGTTGGAGATATTGCCCGCATCCGTCAGATCCTGATCAACATCGTGGCCAACGCCATCAAGTTCACCGAATCCGGAAGCGTTCACACCCGCGTCTGGGCGAAAGATGACAATCTGTTCTTCGAGGTAAGGGACAGCGGGATCGGGTTCGAGCAGGAGCAGGCAGCAAACCTGTTCAAACCCTTCCAGCAGGCAGACGCCTCCACCACCCGACGCTTCGGCGGCACCGGACTGGGACTTGCCATCTGCCATCGACTGCTGGATTTGATGGGGGGAGGAATCCAGGCCCAGTCCTCTCCGGGTATTGGATCGGTGTTCCGTTTCCACGTGCCACTGATTCTGGTGGGGCAAGGCGGGCTGCCAGGTTCCCAGTCGTCACCTGTGAGCGGCAAACTCACTCGGCCTGGCCCGGAGGGAAACTGGCAAACAATCCTCGTCGCGGAGGACAATCTCGTAAACGCTAGGCTGCTGAAGATCCTCCTGACAAAGCTGGGATTCCGGGTGCTCGTTGCTGAAAACGGCTTGGTCGCCATCGGAGTCCTTCATAAAACGCCGGAGTGCGCCGCCATCTTCATGGACATGCGCATGCCGGTGATGGATGGAGCGGAGACCACCCGTCGCCTGAGGGCTGGCGAAGTCGGAGATCGTGGAAAGGCCATCCCGATCATCGCCCTCACGGCCAGTGTCCTTCCGGATGATCAGAAGGCGTGTGCCGATGCGGGAATGGATCATTACCTGGCAAAGCCATTTCAACAGGAGGAACTGCTCTCCGTGTTGCGAAAGATCGGACTGCTGGTCTGAATTCGATCATCAGGAGAATCTTGTGGTCGGCTGCCCGAGCGCTACCCTTTCCAAATGAGAGTCCTACCGATCACCGCCCTCCTGCTCAGAGCCCTCGCACTTTCCTCCCTCACGGCGGAGGAAGCTCGCGATGAGCCAGGTTTCGTTCCGATCTTCGATGGGACCCTGAAGGACTGGGATGGCGACCCGGTTTACTGGAAGGCTGAAAACGGCACACTCATCGGCGAGGTGAAGCCCGAGACCCTGTTGAGCCGGAATTCCTTCATCATCTGGCGTGGCGGTGAGGTGGCGGACTTCGAACTCAAACTCGAATACAGGGTCTCCGCCGAGGGGAACAGCGGCATCAACTATCGCAGTGTCGAAGTGCCAGGACTCAAGTGGGCGATGGAAGGATACCAGGACGACATCGATGGCAAGGACCAGTGGAGCGGCCAGAACTACGAGGAGCGTGGTAGGAAATTTCTCGCCTATCGCGGGCAGAGCGTGGTGCTGAAGCCAGGCCAGCCGCCTTCGATCGCACGTGATCTGGGAGATCGGACGGAACTTCAGAAAAAGGTTCTCAAGAACGACTGGAACCAGGTCCATGTCATCGCGAAGGGCAAGCTCCTCCAGCATTTCACCAATGGTATCCTGATGGCGGAGGTGATCGATGAGGATGACGGAAAGCGGCGTCTCAAGGGCCTTTTGGGCGTGCAGGTCCACGTCGGCCCGCCGATGAAGATCGAGTATCGGGGCATCCGGCTGAAGCGCCTGTGATCCTCACTTCCGCGGTCGGATCTGCCAGATTTCACTGAGCTGGTTGCGCTCGGGGAACTTGCTGCCAAAGCGGTCGGTCTGTCCGAGATAGACCGCTTGGACCTTCTGGTTTGGCAGTTTCGCCGCATCGAGTGTCCGGGCGACCGCCGTGGCGCGATCCGAGCAGAGCGTCTGGTTGGCGTCCACATTGCCGGTTTCCGAAGCCTAGCCGACCACCAGGATCAGACCTTCGACGGGAAGCGTGGTGGGCAGCATCCTGACCGAGGCTTCGTCCTCCGGAGCGGGCACACTGGAACCGGTCGGAGACGTGAGCTTGCTTTCAACACTGGCGCCAAGGTTGACCCCGAACCCACTGCAGGCGGCGCTGATTTCGCTGTCCGGTTGGTTCTCCAGCTTGCGCAGGCTGCGGAACAGCTCGACGGCGATTGGAAGCAACTCGCCCTCGCTTTTGGCAAACAGGCTCTGGGAGCGGAGTTTATTCGAGTTCGGCGATGCGGGCCTCAAGCTCCTTGACCCTTGTTTCGAAGAAGCCCTTGGCACGGGTCGCTTCATCGAGTCGGCGCTGGACATCGGCCATCGCCTCGGTGGAAGGGCGGTTGCCGGCATCGGAAAGCTTCTGGCGGGCGGCCTCGAGCTCGCTCATGAGGGCATCCCGCTTGGCTGTGGCGTCTGCCAGTTGGCGCTTGAGTTGGTCGGCGTTGGCGCTCTCGACCAGTGCACGGTTCAAATCGGACTGCA
This sequence comes from Verrucomicrobiaceae bacterium, assembly GCA_027483005.1. GTDB lineage: Bacteria > Verrucomicrobiota > Verrucomicrobiia > Verrucomicrobiales > Akkermansiaceae > Luteolibacter. The sequence goes on along the minus strand of JAIXVN010000054.1, from coordinate 10,804 downwards.
GCCTGGCGATGTTGTTCACCAGCGTCTGGCGCGTTTGCTCGGAGGAGATCAGTTCAGCGTTTTTGGCGGTCAACTGCGTATTGGCCTGGGCCAGCATCGACTGGAGTTCCGCAGCGGCCCCGGCGAGGAGGTCCGCATCCCGCTTCAAGCGCGTGGCGATCTGAGTGGCGCTTTCGCCTGAAGTCGAACCGGAGAGCGAGATCAGCCCGGAGTCGGCGCTCTGTCGCTTGAGTTCGTCACGCTGGCGTTCAATCTCAGCCTTGATCTCGACGAGAGCCGGATCCTCGGAACCCGGGCCACCTTTGGTCTTGAGGTTCTGGGTGATCAGCACACCCAGCAGGATCATCACAATGAACCCGAGCGCCAGGATGGCCGGAGAAATCTGGGTGGACGTCGCGCTGGATTCAGCCGCCGGAGCAACGTGTTGGTCTGGCTCTTGCGGGTCCACGGAGGGAGGCGAAGTCGGTTCCGTCATGCTTGGAGGTTGCTAGGCTCCCGTGGGCGCTGTCAACCGCGCTTGCAACCGATCACCAGGGATGGCTCAGATCAAGGAGCTGAGTCGGATGGGTTAGCAGATGCTCCGGATCCTCGTTGGAAAGCGACTCCTGTGAGTTGAATCCCCAGGTGACCGCAGCCACCGGTACGCCCGCCTTCTTCGAGGCCTTGATGTCTCGGATCTCATCGCCAATGTAGATCATCTCTTCCGGATTCAGGGAAAACGTCTTGCGGATCGCCTTCAGATGCTTGGCCTTGCCGGTGAGCTTGGAGGTCGATGAGATGAAATCGAAATGTTCGCGCAGACCATGGGCACGCAGGAACAGATCGACGTTCGCCGTGGCGTTCGAGGTCAGCACCCCGAAGCTCGACGCGCGGGCGCGCAAGGCTGGCAACACTTCGCCCATGCCCTCGATCAACCGCAACTGCGAGATGTTCCCCCGCATCAAGGCCGTGCCGCGCCCAATGAGAAGCGGGACCCGGCGCTTCGGGATGTCGAGATGATCGAGAAGTTCCTTCAGGGATAGATGCCGCAGGTGCTCCAGCTCCTCCTGTTCCACCTGACGCAGTCGGTAGTCCGGGGCCATGAAGTTGTAGATCCGGCGCGATTCCTCAAGGGTATCGGCCAAGGTGCCATCGAAATCGAAAACAAACGCGCGGTAGGCCATGAGCTGGGGGAAAGTGAATCCAGCTTTCGAGGGTCAGGCGAGCCGTAAATTCGGATCAATGTCGGCATCCAGCGGCGAGACCTCGCCCGACAGGTGTCTCAGCAAGCCGGCGAAGGCGATCATCGCGGCGTTGTCGGTGCACAGGGTGGGCGGGGCGACGGCGATGCGCACGCCATGTTTCCTCCCGGCCAACTCGAAGGCCGCACGAAGGGTCTGATTGAGGCTGACTCCTCCGGAAAGAGCGACCAGGCGATGCCCGCCTCGTCTCGCCGCCCTGAGGGTTTTTCCCACCAGGATCTCGATCACCGCTTGTTGGAACGATGCGGCGAGATCGGCGACCTTTCTCCGATCCTCGATGACCTCGGCAGGATCGCCCAGATCCTGAAGGGTGTAGAGGACTGCCGTCTTGAGGCCGGAGAATGAGAAATCGTCATGAGGATCGTGCAACATGGAGCGAGGAAACGCAAAGGCCCTCGGGTCTCCCTCGCGGGCGGTTTTCTCGATCTCGGGACCACCCGGGTAGGGAAGGCCGAGCATCTTTCCTACCTTGTCGTAGGCCTCACCCGCCGCATCGTCACGAGTTCCGCCGAGCTTTTCGTAATGACCGGGGCCCTCGACCTTGAGCAGCAGCGTATGGCCGCCGGAAATGATCAGGGCCAGATGGGGAGGGACGCGGGTCTCTCCCACAAAGGGTGAGAGCAGATGCCCTTCCAGATGGTTGATCGCGATGAAGGGTTTCCCGGCCGCACAGGCCATGGCCTTCGCCGCCGTGCTTCCAATCAACAGCGAGGACGCAAGCCCCGGACCGATCGTCGCGGCGAAGGCATCGAGGTCCGAGACCTTCAGTTTGGCGTGTTCCAAGGCTTGTTCGACCAATGGCCTGAGCCGCAGCGAGTGGTTTCGCGAAGCCAGTTCCGGCACCACTCCACCATGGACGCGGTGCAGCTCGATCTGGGAGGAAATCTCGGAGGCCAGAACTTCGGTCGCGGTGCCGATCTCTCCACGCACGATCGACACGGCGGTTTCGTCGCAGGAGGATTCGATGGCAAGCAGCGTGGGCACGAGAGGAGCCTGGAGGGTAAATGCTGAATCGTAAATCGTGGATGAATCGGGAAGTTCTGATTGTTCCATGATCCCCCCGTGGAGATCCGGCGCCAACGTCGGTTGGCTGGAAACAAAGAAAGGGGCTCTTGCCTGAGTCGAGTTCCCTCCCCCGACGAGACAGCGGACGCCTGCAAGGTTTCACCCCACCTCGCGGGTTGATGCTCTTCGGGACGAACGGAATGGAAATCAACAAGCGTAGTGGCTGAATGAGTGAATGGCTTCTGATTGCCTTGGCGACCCTTGCCTTGTTGGCCATCTCATTCTTCATTTCGGACCATTTGCCCGGTTTCAACGGAGTGGTTGCACAGCTGAGACTGGCGGACGGCACTCAAATTGTTGTCGAACAGGAAAGCAATGGAGCCCTCTACAACACCGGCTTTTACTTGAAGCCAGCCAAAGGAAGATGGCAGTGGCTTATCTAGATCATGAGGACGGCCGCTGGAGAAATGGGAGGATTGACCATGATCCTCTTGCTGACGGCATCCTGGTCTGGAACGGGCGAACACTCCGCGGCAGATTTGAGCGCAAGACGGGAATCCTTTTCCGGCCGGATGCCCCGGGATGGCAGTCTCCCTTGTTGGACGACCACAAAAGCCCCAGGTTCTGGAATCCATGGAACGGAAATGGCTGCGTTGGAGTGTCAGCAGCCGTGTCGATGGATGGGCTTCTTCGCCAGGGAAATTCTATGGGGAGTTCAGAAACACCTCCACGACGAGAACGAAAGGCCCGTTTGAAGGTGGCATTTCCTTTGGCTTCCATCACGACAAAGGAAGACGGGAAACCCGTGTGGTCTAGGGCTGCGGATCCTGGACGCAAATCCCCCCCGGACCTGAAAGCTCCAGAGTCAACCTGGAGCAGGGATGCTCCGGCCACGGCGATGGTGATGTCGGGATCGAGTCGTAAAGCTGCTCGAGAGCAAGCACGCTGTAGGCCGTCACGAGGACCGGGTTGCTCTCCATCCAGCGACCGGTGCTGTTGGCCCATGAGCCATCACCCTTCTGGACGCTGAGGAGTTTTTCTCCCAGGTCCTTGCGCCAGTCGGCTTCCTTGCCGTCGGCGAGCTTGAGGGTGTTGATGTTGGAGGCACTGAGGGCCTTGCTCATGGCCTGGTAGTAGTAGTACTGACCTTCCGCCTTCAGGCCCGGGTTCTCATCCACGGTGTAGTTTTTCGAGAGCCAGTCCTTCACCGCCACCACACGGGGGTCGTCGGCCGAGACCTTGGCGTAGATCAGGGAAAGGAGGCCTGCATACGACATCGAGCCGTAGGAACGCAGCGCCGTGCGGCCATCGGGCAGGGTGTCCTCGGCTTTCGACTCGGTGGAGGTGTAAACAAAGCCGCCCTTGTTCTTGGCATCGTCGGAGGCCCAGGGCTGGTCGTTGCTCGCAGTGAGGTTCTGGCAGCGGGAGAGGAATTTCACCGCCGCGTCCCAATCGAGGTCGGGCTGGTCGCCATGCTTGCCATCATCGACGACCTTTTTCGAAAGTGCGAGCGCCTCGATGGCGAGGTAGGTGTTCGACATGTCGGTGTGGTCGTTCTTCGAGCCATAGCCGATGCCACCGTCGTTCGGGTTGTCGGTCTTGCCCTTTTCACCGGCATCCCACTGCTGGCCGATGAGGTGCTTGCGGGCGCGGACGATGACGGACTCGTAGTCGGATTTTCCCAGCGCCGAGAGGGCGGTGACGGAGGTGGCGGTGTTGTAAACGGTGAGGCCGCGGTTGTAGATGCCACCGTCCTCCTTCTGCTGCTTCACCAGCCAGTCGAAGCCCTTCGCGATGTTTTCGGGAGTTTCCTTCTTGAGGTCGATGTTCGGGTCGCGAGAGGCAGCCGTGAGGGCGAGAGCGGTGAAGGCCGGGATGCCCTCGTCGTCCCAGTGACCGTCCTCCTTCTGCTGGGTCTTGAGCCAGGCGTTGCCACGGGCGATGGCCTGCTTGATCTCCTGCTGGAGGGAAAGGTAGCGGCTGTTATCCGGCGCGGCGGAGGCAAGTCCGGCGAGGAAGAGGCTGAGAAGAATGGCGGGCTTCATGGCTTTGGAGCGGGTTGGGAAGGCGTGTTTGGAGAGAAGATGAGGGTGACCTTGGTGTCAATTGGAGGGACGCGCTTGGGAAAGGGCAGCCAGACTTCGTCATTCTTGTTGTCTGCTCCCGGATAGAGAATCATCGCGCTGTTGGTCAGGAAAATGGCGATGATATCACCTGATGATTCCGGAGCATAACGTCCGCCCTCGATTTCCGAACCACCATAAACCCAAGGTCCCGAAGGCATGGGCTTCTCGGTGGCGGAATCCGAGATCCACTCGTTCACCGGACACGACTTGATCTGGCCGTTGTCGTTCCACTCGACCTTGATGTTGACCCGGGCTGCCGCCTTGACGTCCGCGGGGACCTGATTCGCGGCCCCGATGTTCTGACCCTTCTCGTCATAGACCACGTAGAGCTCCCGAGAGGGTTTGTAGCGCAAAAGCGTGAAGGCGACGTTGAGATGGGTGGCGTTGATGCTGGTCTTGAAAAGGGACTCGTGAACCTTCCCGTCCTTGTGGACCAGGAGGAATTCCAGCAAGCCTTCCGACATGTTCACCTCGGCCGGGATCCGGACCTCGCGGGTGGCCTGATCGAAGGTCACCTCGCCAATCCGATAGTGGGTGGCATCGATCTTCTCGACCGCAGGTTTCAACGGTTCGATCTTCTGGTCAGGAGCCGGAAGGCTGGTCGGCTCGACCGCAGGAGGAGCCGGCTCCGCCATCACCGCCAGCGGCAGCAGCGCTGAAATCAGGAAAAATGAGGTCGATCTCATGGCTGAGGAAATGGAAACAGGCTTACTGGTGACGCTCCCGGACTTGGGATCTTTGGAAAAACTTCCGGGAATCAGCGATTCCGCCGACGACGGGGCTCTCCCTCCACCGGCACAGCAGGTGCGGGCTGGCGAGGTGGTAGATTGAGGGCTGCGGCCATTTCACGCCAGCAGAGACGGGTCACCCGGTGAGTGAGCGCATCGAGAGGATCCTCGGTCGATTGGAGGATCAGGGGAGCGGAGTAGGCAGTCCTTGCATTGAGCTGTGCGGAAACGAGCTTGTAAACCGTGCGCAACACCTGATCCCGAAGCCCGGCAGGCTCGCTAAGCGTGAACGAGAGCACTTCACTGGAAGGCGAATCCTTGGCCGGACCAGAGAACCAGACTGCGACTGGAGCCGGACCCGAGGCTTCCACAGCCTTCTTGCCAACCGCGATTTCGGCGGTGACCACCACCACTCCGTCGGAAGCCTCTCCGATCAGGTTGGCCACCTCTCCGAGCAAAGGCTTCAAGGCCGGAGCTGCGGCCGGACCGGTCCCCGCATGAAGAATCAGGGGAATGGCACCTTCAGGGTCGATGTTCCAGGACGGTAGCGTGGGCCTCAGACGCTTGATGGATTCAATCGCCTTCAATTGCGTTCCGGCATCGGCCTTTCCGAGATCGACGATCCGTTCCCAGGCGAGCAAAGCCCTTTGGAACGAGCCCTTGGTTTCGAGAGCGGTGGCAAGCCGGATCAAATGGTCAGCTCCCTGCTGGGAATCCACCGCGTAGGCCTCCAATCCCGGAACGGTCTCCAGGCTGCCGAGGTTGAACTCAGGCTCCTTGGGAGGCTCAGGCGCAATCGGCTCCGGCACCGTGGAGCCCTGGGAATTCGTCAGCAGCGGGAATTCCTTTGGCAACGGAGCCATTCCCCCGATCTTCGCGGCCCGCTGTCGGGCCATCGCGAGCTTCTCCACGCCAGGGGCAGTCAGGAAGTCATGGTCCTTCGTTCCGCTCCACCACGTGGCCGAGACGACCCCGATGGAAAGCAGGAAAACGATGGGAAGCGGCAATCGCACACGCGAAAGGTGACTCGGAGCCGGACAGGCGAAAAGAGGAAATGCGGGAGACTGCGCAAAAACAAAACGCCCCACCGGAGAGCCGGAGGGGCGCTTGCAAAATGGGGACCCGATCAGGCTCGGTCAGCGGTCTTCACAAGGAGGGCGCGCTTGCCGACACGACCACGGAGGTAGTGAAGCTTCGCACGGCGGACCTTGCCCTTGGTGACGACCTCGATCTTCGCGATGCGCGGGGTGTGGAGCGGGAAACCACGCTCGACGCCTTCGCCATAGGAAATCTTGCGGACGGTGAACGCAGCGTTCACACCGGTGCCACGACGGGCGATCACGATGCCGGCAAAAATCTGGATACGCTCCTTGCCGCCTTCGACAACACGGGTGTGGACCTTGATGGAATCACCGACATTGAAGTCAACGATATCCGTTTTCAACTGCTCTTGCTCGATTTTCTTGATGATGTCCATGGGTCCTCCTTCGCGGAAAGTTTTGGCTGCGCGGCAGGCCCTGGAGACAGGTCCGGCGTTGCGGGGCGGGAGAGCTAGTGGATCAGCGGGGCGATTGCAACCGCGAAATTCGCTTTCTCAGGCTTTTCCATACACGGCGGCGGGGTCGAAGGTCCGCTCTCCGCCAGTGAATTCCAACCCCGGCGCGCCATCCGCCGATTTCACCACCCGCCGGTAAAAGCACGAGCCTCGCCCGGTGTGGCAGGCTCCGGCCCCCACCTGCTCGACGACAAGAACCAGCGCGTCCTGGTCACAGTCGGTCCGGATCTCGACGATTTTCTGCACATGCCCCGACGTCGCGCCCTTGTGCCAGTATTCCTTCCTGGACCGCGACCAATAGACCGCCTCACCGATCTCCAGAGTCCGCCGCAGGGACTCTTCGTTCATGTAGGCCAGCATCAGCGGCTCACGGGTCACGGAATCGACCGCCATCGCGGCGATCAGGCCATCGGCATCGAATTTCGGAGCGAAGGCCGGTCCTTCCTCGATTTCAGCCTTGCTGCCACGGGGGGCGAACGCGGGATTCATGGGTCGGACTGAAAGTTCGATACGCCCGGCAATCAAGCGCCAATGCGATCCGATCCGATTTGGAACTTGGAACGCCCTCCCCCTTTCCACCAGCATCGCCGCGCATGGCCTACACCGCAGAGCGCGCTTACGAACTGGTCGCATCCGCCCACCAACGCGGACGCCTGGCGCATGCCTTCCTGATCAGCGGGGCCCCCGGCAGCGGCAAGGAGCACCTCGCCGCCCGCATCATCGGCCTCATCAATGGAGGCGCCTCCGGTGGCTTCGATCTTTTCGGCGAACCCGTCGTCGTGGAAACCCCGCCGCTCGACGAACTCGAAGGCCCCTGGGTCCGCATCCTCCGCCCCCGGATGAAATCGCGGCGCATCTCAGTCGATGCCATCCGCGAACTCGAACGCCCGCTGCGCCTCGCCGCTCCCGAAGGCACCTGGAAAGTCGGCGTCGTCGTCGCGGCCGAGCGGATGGGCAACGAAGGCTCCAACGCCTTCCTCAAAACCCTCGAGGAACCACCCGACCGGACCATTCTGCTTCTCCTGACCTCCAATCCCCAGTCGCTCCTCCCCACCATCCTTTCCCGCTGCGTCCGCCTGCCCCTCATCGGTGGCACCAGCCTCGGAGCGGAAGGCGGCGCGGCACTTGTCGAGGCCCTCAACACCACCGCCTCCGTTGGCTTTGGAAATCCCCGCGTCGCCCTGACGATCAAGGCCATTTTTGGCTCGATCCTCGAAGAACAGAAAGCCGCCGCCACCGCCGCCTCCGAAGCCGCGATCAAGGAGGAGGAACAGGCCTACAAGAACGTCACCGAAGGCGACTGGCTCAAGCGCCGCGAGGAATTCCACAAAGCCTCCGCCGAATCCGACTACCTTGAAAGCCGCGGCCGCCTCTTCGATGTCCTGATGGCCTGGATGGCCGACGTGTTGCGGGTGAAATCCGGATCCGACGGCCTCGATTTCCCCGGTTCGATCGAAGCCATGCGCCTGATCGCGGAAAAGGAGACGCCGGACCGCTTGCTGCGCCGCATGGAGGCCCTGGAAGGCTTGCGTCGATCCCTCGACACCAACGCCCAGGAGCAGCTTGCCCTGGAGGTCGGTTTCCTCAAGGCCTTCGGCTGAAGAGTGCCGAACCTCTCAGAACTCAGATAACTCAAAGGAACGGCCTTTGATTGATCCTCCTCACTTTGTCTTCTCTGCGTTCTCTGTGGTTGAACCTTCTTTCTTTTCTGTTGAAACCCGCCCACCGCGTGGTCGAGCTTCATCCGCCCAGCACCCGGAATCCCTGGCGGATGTTCCAACGCAGTCTCCTCGATCCTCGTCTTGCAAAAGGGGCGCTCCGTCGGAGAAATGCGAGCCGTCCGTCATCTGAAGATCGAAGCGCAAATCTCCAGGCACAAAGGATTTTGATTTTCCGTTTTCCACTTTTCACTTTCCGCCTCACCCTCCCTCCACACATGCAACGCTTTGCCAACAAAACCGCCGTGGTCACCGGCGCCGGACGCGGCATCGGTCAGGAAATCGCCCGCGCCCTCGCCGCCGAAGGTGCCAAGGTCGCCGTCGTCAGCCGCAGCGAGTCGAGCTGCGGAAAGGCCGCCGAGGAAATCAATGCCGCCTACCCTGGTGCCGCCACCGCCTACGCCGTCGATGTGGCCGACCACAGTGCCGTGCAGGATCTCGCCAAGCGGATCGGCGACGAACTCGGCACCATCCACATCCTCGTCAACAACGCCGGTGTCACCCGCGACGGTCTCCTCATGCGCATGAAGGAAGAGGACTGGGACACCGTGCTCGACACCAACCTCAAAGGGGCCTTCAACACCGTCAAAGGCTTCATGCGCGTGCTCATGAAGGCCGAGGATCCACGCATCATCAACATCGCCTCCGTCATCGGCCTCATCGGCAATGCCGGCCAGGCAAACTACTCCGCCTCCAAGGCCGGGCTCATCGGATTCACCAAGGCCGTCGCCCGCGAACTTGCCGGTCGCCAGGTGACCTGCAACGCCGTCGCGCCCGGTTTCATCACCACCGACATGACCGACGAGCTCAACGAGAAGGTCCGCGAGGAGGTCATGAAAAAAATCCCGCTCGGCAGCTTTGGCGACGTGAAGGACATCGCCGCCGCCGTGCTCTTCCTCGCCAGCCCCGCTGCCCGCTACATCACCGGTCAGGTGCTCGCCGTCGATGGTGGAATGACGATGTGAAGCGATATTTCTAAGCACCAGATCCTGAATTCGGAACGAAGAGACCCCGCCGTTTCAGATTTCAAATTTCAGATTTCAAATTTCAGATTTCGAATTTCAGATTTCGAATTTCAAACTTCGAGTTTTCTCCCTCTCATGGAATTGATCCTTCTTCGACATGGAAAAGCCGAGGATCGTCATCCCGAGGGCGACCGGTTCAGAGCGTTGATTGAGAAGGGCTATGTCCAGGCCCGTCGTGCAGGTGAGCTGCTGGCAGCTGCAAACAGCGTGCCCGACATCGTTCTAACAAGTCCGCTGGTCCGGGCCCGTCAAACGGCCGAGGCTTTCTGCGAAGCGGCCGGCATTCCAAGTCCAGTTGTCCAGAACTGGCTGGCCTGCGGACTCAATCCGGAAACGGCGATCTCCGAACTCAAGGCCTACCGCGAGTTCGGGCGAGTCGCGATTGTGGGTCACGAGCCTGATTTCTCCACCCTCCTCCAGTGGATCCTCGGCACCACGGGCGGCTCGCTGGAAATGAAGAAAGGCGCTCTGGCCTGTGTCGAGATCCGGCCACCCAACCGCCAGGGACGTCTTCTTTGCCTCATCCCTCCAGCCTTGGTCGGATGAAACATTGACCCACCCGTTGCGATCTCAGGGTTCGAAGGCGAGGGCAATGAGATCGCCGGATTCAATACGCCTCGTCAGCAGCAGCTTCGAGGCAACCTGGTAGGAGCCCTTCTTCGATTGATCGCGGATCTCCACCACCAGATCCTCGATCCCATCGCTGTTCTTGTCCACGCGCTCGAGCACGGTGATGTGAAAGAGCCAATCGTCGGAATCAAATTCGACGCGCTTGTCCTCGACCCTGGTTGGCTTCATCCCCAGATCCGAAAAATGCCGCATGCCTGGAGAACGTCGGGGGCCCAGTGAGCTCCGGAACGTGGTGACATCGAGTCGGTCCACGATGAACTGACCGATGTTCTTTTGAGGAATGAGGGATTTCCCCGGGAGTTCAGTTTTCTCTCCCGCGAAGGCAAACACAGCGAAGAGGGCTGCTAGAACGGCAAGTCCTACTGAAGCTCTGAAGATGAACATGTTTTGAAACTGGATGGCTGGCATGAAGCCTTTCGGAAAACTGGATGAACGGATAAGGAAATCAATTGGCTTTTAGCAGCCATTGGCTTCTCGGGTGACAGTGGTTCCCAGTCCATCACAACTCCTCCTTAACGAGGAATCAATCAACCGACGGCAACCCGAAGGTCCCTAACCGTCCATAAGACCCCAGTGGCGGGCGCTCCGGAGCCTTTCATCTTTCGCGCTCCATCCTTGCGCCTCTCACTGAAGCGTTCACGTGAGGCGGTAAAGGCTTCATTGACGAAGGCCTTGCTGCCAATCACGGCACCGTCCATGAAGTAACGGACCTTGCAACGAAGCATCGCCGCCATGTTCAGCTCGGGCAGCACCGTGCCGTTGTCTTGTGGGGAGAT
>JAIXVN010000167.1 GCA_027483005.1 Verrucomicrobiaceae bacterium | reverse complement strand
TGTTTGACATATAACTAACAACTATTAACTCCGAAACATCACCTCCTCACCTCCACCTGCTGGGGGGAGTTCTTCACGGCGACGGTGATCAAGGTTGACCACGCCCCGAGCAGCAGGACGAAGGCAAGCACGACAAGCAGCCAGGGGTGACGGACCAGGAAGCCGGGGCGGTTTTCAAGGGTGGTGTTCATGAGGGTGTGGAATCAATCGTGGTTCTTTTCGTGATGTTCTTCCTGCGATTCAGCCTTCTCGGCTTCCTCGTGCAGGAGGATGGGATTGGGTCCGAGAAACCTCACGGTCTCGGTGATGGTGACATTTCCGGGCTCGCCGTGGACCTCGATGGCGAGATCCCTTTGGCCCTGATAGGCCCTGGCGGCGGCGATCACGACGCAGGAGCGGCTCAGCTCTCCGAGGGCAGGCACCACGAAGGATAGGTCCTTTCCGCTGAGTTCGAAGCCTTGCGGGGTATCTTGTCCCAGCCTGATGGTGAAGGTGGCGGGTTGGTTCCGTTTGTTCTTCACGCGGATGTGATAGATGTTCCGGACTGTGGCGGCGTCGGCCACAAAGGGGGTTCCCTCAAGCCGGGCCACGGTCACATTGTAGGGCCTGGCCTTGGTGGCGAAGGTCAGCCCGAGCGCGCCGAGCCCGAGAAGGGCCAGCGCGGCATAGGCGTAGATGCGGGGGCGGAGAATGCGGCGCGTCTTGCGGGCAAGGCCATTGAGCGAATCATAGCGGACCAGGCCCTTCGGGCGCCCAACCTTGGTCATGATGTCATCGCAGGCGTCCACGCAGGCGGCGCAGCCGATGCACTCCAGCTGGAGGCCGTTGCGGATGTCGATGCCGGTCGGGCAGACATGGATGCAGCGGCGGCAGTCAATGCAGTCGCCCTCCGCCTTTCCTTTCGCTCCGCGAGGTTCGCCGCGCTTTTCATCATAGCCGATGATGATGGTGTCGTCGTCGGTCAGAGCGCTTTGAAGGCGTCCGTAGGGACACATGATGATGCAGAACTGCTCGCGGAACCAGCCGAAGCAGAACCACAGCACCAGTGTCAGGAAGGCCACAATGCCGAAGGCGGTGACATGGGCCAGCGGGCTCTGTTGCATGAAGGCGTAGAGCCTTGGAAGTGATACGAAGTAGGAGATGAAGATGTGGGCAATCAGGGTGGAACACACCACGAACAGAAGGTGCTTGGTCACGCGCTTGAAGAGTTTTCCTGCGGTCCATGGGGCGGTCTCAAGCAGGCGACGGGCGGGTGCATCGCCCTCAATGACGCGCTCGATCCGGCGGAACACGTGTTCTAGAAAAACCGTGTAGGGACAGGCCCAGCCACACCAGAGGCGACCGAGCAGCGAGGTGATGAAGAACAGGGTGAATCCCAGTCCGGTGACCGCAAAGAACATCACCCACAGGTCCTGTGGCACGAGGGTGAGTCCGAAGAGATGAAACTGGCGGAACTCGACATCGAAGAACACAGCCGGATGACCATTGAGCGAGATCCACGGAAGCGTGGCATAGACGATCAGGAGCAGGACTCCAAACACGCGTCGCGCCAGGGTCCAGCGACCGGAAACATCCGCCGGCTGGAGTTTGTAGTGGGAACCATCGGCATTGATGGTGGTCACCGAGACAAGGTTCGGGCGCTTGGGTGAATTGACTGGCATCGGACGAGGTCAAGATGACCGAGGTCGCGGCGGGCTGCTGCGCATCGATTGCGAGAGGATGCGCGGTGATTGCGAGCCGTACTGGGCGTATTCAGCGGCATGGATCAGTCTGTCAACCCCTCTGAACTCCCCCCGGATGCAGCAGTATGTAGGGGAAGAAGTGGACTTCACGGCCTCAAACGAAAAAGGGCGACCCTGGCAATGGAGCCGCCCTTTGTCGGTGGGGTGTTCAGTTCGTTGTCCCTGCCGCGTAGGCCTTGAAGTCGTCAGGCACCTTCGCGATGATGTAGGCGGTCAGTTCGGCGATCTGCTTTGGAGAAAGGGTCTGGCCCCAGGCCTGCATCTTCGCTCCGTTGTGACCCGGGCTTTCCGGAGGTGTTCCAGCGTTGATCAGCTTGAAGAGATCCATCGGCTTTCCTCCGTATTTCCATTGGTGGTCGTTCAGGGGCAGGCCGGGAAGCGGCACCTTCGTCCCCGTCACGTCCATGGTCGCGCTCAGATCCTGCCCGTGGCAGGCGTTGCAGTTGGTGGTGTAGGTGGCCTGACCCGCCGCGACGATGGAGGAATCGGCTGCCCAGACGTTGACCAGCTTGTTGTCGTCAATCGATTCCAAGGCCTTGACCAGCTCCTTCTGACGCTCCTTTTCAACGATCGTGATGGCCTCCTGCACGAGCTGATGGTCGGTCTTCAGGAGGTTGGTGTGATAGTAAACGGTCCAGTAGATGACGGTGAAGACGACCGCACCGTAGAAGGTGAATAGCCACCAGTTGGGAAGCTTCTGGTCGTATTCCTGGATGCCGTCGAATTCATGGGGACGGAGGACGACCTCGCCCTTTTCCCTGGCGTAGTCGCCGTGCTTTGGTCCGGAGGTGGAAGAGTCTGACATGGCAGTGGTGGGGTGGATTCAGTGTTCGGCCTTCGAGTCGTCCAGGGGCAGCGAGGAGAGGTGCTGGCTTTCCCCTTGCTTCATCCGGAGAGCCCGGATCGTGGCGACGATGAAGACGCCGGAGATCAGGACGAAGGAGATCACCGGAATGATCGAGGTCCATTGCTCGTGAAGAACGCGGTGGAACATGGTGAGATGAGGTGGAGCCTAGTGGGCCTGGGTGGTCGCGGCGGGAACCTTTTCCGTTTCGCGATGCGAGTCCGGATTCAGCATCGAGGGCTCGGCTGGCTTGTCCTTGGTGACCTCACGATAGGCACCGACCTTCTGGAGATAGGCGGTGAGGGCGACGAACTTGCTGGAGGCCAGTTGATCGCGGAGGGCGAGGCCCTGGAGTTCCGGTTTGTCCGGCAAATAGACTTTGGCGGCGATGAGCGAGTCGGCGATTTCAAGCGCCTGGACCTGGGCCATGTCGAGGATCGCGTCGTCCTGCATCATCGGCCATGGCACTCCAAGCCGGACTTGCATCTTGATCTTGTTGGGCAGCGCCTTCAGGTCAGCCTTGTCTTCGAACTACCAAGGATAGGCAGGCATGTTCGATCCGGGCGAGGTCTG
>JAIXVN010000261.1 GCA_027483005.1 Verrucomicrobiaceae bacterium | reverse complement strand
GAGGATGAATGGGGCCAGCGAGCCGGAGTTGGTGAGGGCCGCGCTGATGGTGCTGAAGGCGCTGGTGCCGAGAACGGCGGGCTGGTTTCCAGTCGTGCCAAGGTCGGCATCGGCGATCGCGTCGCCAGCGGTGCCGGTGAAGCCGCTGCTGGCATAGGCGGTCGGTGGGGCCTGGAAGAAGGCGAAGGAGAACATGTCCTCGGTGGCAGGGTTTCCGTCCTGGAGGCCTGTTGAGGGCGTTGGCAGATCCCTGCTTTCAATGATCCAGCGGCTGTTGGTGGCATCCCACTCGTAGGAAACGATGTTGTCCACGTTGTTGGCTGCACCCCCCTCGGGACTGATGATCAAGGTGCCGGTGCTGTCGGTCTGGCCAGGGATCGTCAGATACCATGTGCCGGTTGGGCCCTTGGTCACCGTGTAGGTTCCACCAGCGGTGCCGGCGGCGGTGGTCCCGTTGCTCCTGATCCGGCCCATTGCCACGAGGTTCTTGGTGCCCACCTGGCTGGTCGGAAGGTAAACGAAGTTCACAGGGTCCTGTTCATAGCCCGTGCCGTTGACGCCGTTATCGTGACAATAAATCGTAAAAGTGCCGTCCGTGTTCGCCTTGGAAAGTGCGTAGTTGTCCTCGTTCTTCGCTCCGGCCACCAGAAGAATGCCGCTTTGAGAGGCCGTGGCCGACGTGGTGAATCCATTGGCGGTGAATGAATTGATGTTCAGGGTGAAGATCCCGTCGTTCGTCGTGGGTCCGTCCACGAACTCACCTGCCAGATCCAGACCCGTAGTCCCCAAAACCGAAGTGATCGCGCCGCCGTTGACCCCACCATTCCGCGCGATGCCGCCGATCCATTTGTCGTAGGGGAAAAACGCGAAAGCGACGTTGATGTTGACCTCGCCGCTGGTGGCTTGGGAGCTATGGATCGGAATGAAGTAATCCCGATTGGTCTCCTCGGAGGATGACGCGGTGGCGAAGAAGGTTCCGCCTGTGTCGCCGAAGGCGTTGTTGTTGCGTGAGAGCTGTGAGACGCAGGTGATAAGGGCTCCGACCGTTGGATCATTTCCTGGCCCGAAGTTGATTTCGTAGTCGCCGCGGTTCGACCCGGCTGGGATCGCAATGCCCCCTGTGGAGCCTGCTCCCAGGGTAACCGTCACCGAGGTGGCGACATTACCGGCATCGTTCTGAGCGACGTTGAACTTTCCGAACTTCGTGAGCTGGGCGCTGGAGGTGGAAGTGGCGGCGCAGAGGGTGGCGATGGCACAGAATGCGATCTTGATGGTGCCTGGCATCTGGATGTTCTTTGGTTTCATGCTATCTTGATTTTGATTTTTGAAATATCGATACGGATATGCTGAACAATGGAGTAGGAGATCTCGGGAGGAGGTGGAGACTCCCAAGCTATTCGGGCTGGCAGCTCGCGGGCAACCTGTTCACCGTGACGCAATCGTCTCGCCAGAAGCGCGCGAATGCCGATACCAAAATTTCCATAGATGATCCGAAGCCATTGAAAAACAAAGCATTGAGTGTCTTTCTCAGCCGTTTTGCGGAAGGTGAAGAATTTGGAACACTTTTTCAGATGCCACACGCCCGACAATCGTCAAATATGCCAATTCGGACTTATGAATCATTTCCATCTACTTTATCTCTTAGTCGGCTCGATTTTATCTCTCGGCGGATCCCTCATGGCCCAACAGGATGGAGTGAATCCGAATATCGGACATGAGCATCATCTTCATGCCCACCAAGCCAAGCTGGAGACGATCCCGTCCAGCCCCGAGAGATTCGTCACCTCCCGCGAGGGCGCGAAGTCCCTGCTGCTGCCGGCGGAAAAGGATGCGTTCCAGTTCGTGGTCTTTGGCGACCGCACGGGAGGACCTCCGGAGGGAGTCGGTGTGCTGGCGGACGCGGTCAGGGACAGCAATCTGCTGGCCCCGGATCTGGTCCTGACCGTGGGCGACCTAATCCAAGGCTACAACAACGAGGAAAAGTGGATTCCGCAGGCCAAGGAATACAAGGACGTGATGGATCGGCTTTCCTGTCCATGGTTCCCGGTGGCGGGAAACCACGACACCTACTGGCGTGACGCCAAGGCGGGTGCGAAGCGGCCTGCCGGCGACAACGACAAGCTCTTTGAAACGCACTTCGGCCCGCTGTGGTATGCCTTCGAGCACAAGAACAGCTGGTTCATCGTCCTCTATTCCGACGAGGGGGATGCGGCCACCGGGAAAAAGGATTTCACCGATCCCAACACCCAGAAGATGAGCCCCGCACAGTTCACCTGGCTGGAGCAAACCCTCGCGAAGGCCAAGGGGGCCGATCACGTCTTCCTGTTCCTGCATCATCCACGCTGGTTGAAGACGCTCGAGAAGGCCAACTATGGCGACGACTGGGATCGCGTTCACGGCCTCCTGAAGAAGGCGGGCAACGTGTCCGCCGTGTTTGCCGGCCACATCCACCAGATGCGCAGCGATGGTCCGCGTGATGGAATCCAGTACATCACGCTGGCGACCACCGGAGGCCAGATTCCCGGCTACGGCGAGTCGCTCGGCTTCATGCATCATTATGACGTGGTGACGGTGCGCAAGCAGGGCATTTCCCTCGCTGCGATTCCCGTGGGAAAGGTGATGGACCCGCTGGAAATGACCGGCAGCCTGATCGCGGAGACCCGCAAGTTCGGTGAGCAGAAGCTGGTCGGTGCGCCAGAGATTCCGCTGAAGGCGGATGGTTCAGCCTTTGCAAGTTTCAGTGTGGATCTGGAAAATCCGACCACGCGTCCGGTCGAGTTCACCGTCACAGGCGAGAGTGCCGACTCGCGCTGGGCTTTCTCGCCCGAACATCGACATGGAAAACTGGCTCCGGGTGAGAAGGCCAAGCTGGAATTCAAGACTTCGCGCATTGGCTCTCCTCTTGATGTGTCGTTCCGTGACCCGGTGATCAGGGTTGAGGCGGATTATCTCGCACCCGGTTTCCGTTACCGCATCCCTGAGCGCCAGATCGCCATCCCGGTCGTGATCGATCCCGCCCTGCGCGGCAAGGTCCCGAACCGGGCCCTGCGCTTCGATGGTCGGACGGACTTCCTGCGCGTGCCTTCGGCGGGATTCGATCCCGGTGAGATCTTCACGATCGAAAGCCGCTTCAAAGCCGACTCCTTCGGCAACCGCACCGGCCTGGTGACCAAGACCCAGGGCTCCGATTATGGAATCTTCGTCAACGATGCCCGGCCAACCTTCAGCATCTTCATCGGCGACAGTTATCTCAGCATCAGGCCTGAAACTCCCGTGCTGAAGCCGAACACCTGGCATCATCTCGCCGGGGTGTATGACGGCAAGGAGGCCCGACTTTATCTCGATGGGAAACTCATTGCGAAGGGGGCCCGCGAGGGCAAACGCCTGCGCAACGATCTGCCGCTGGTGGTCGGGGCCGACGTTGATTCCGCCGGCACCGCCACGTCCCATTTCAGCGGGGTCATCGACTACGTGAAGATCTCAAAAACCGTCGCCTATCGCGGGGAATCCTTCACCGTGGGCGGAAACCCGCAGGCCGATGCCGACACCTGTCTCCTGCTCCAATTGGACGAGATCATCGGTCTCCGCCTGCTTGACAGCTCCGCCTCCAAAGCCGATGCCGAGCGCTGTGGAAATCCGGTGCTTGAACCGGTGAATTGACCCGAACCCTCCTCAGTGTATCATGCGACTCCACCTCACCAGCCTTGCCGTGCTCCTGGTCACGAATGCCTTCGCATCACCCTTCATTGTCGCCCACCGTGGAGCGAGCCACGATGCTCCGGAGAACACGCTGCCTTCCTTTCGTCAGGCCTGGGCGCAGGGGGCGGATGCGATCGAGGGTGATTTCCATCTGACTCGTGATGGCAGGATCATTTGCATCCACGACTATGACACGCTGCGTGTCAGCGGGACGAAGCTCGTCGTGAAGGATGCCAAGCTGGAGGAGCTGCGAGCGCTGGATGCCGGCGCGTGGTTCAAGCCCGAATGGAAAGGCACTCGTCTGCCCACGTTCATGGAGGTGGCGGCCACCGTGCCTGCCGGGAAAAAATTCTACATCGAGGTGAAATGCGGTCCGGAGATCGTGCCGACCTTGCTGAGTGAAATCCGCGAAGCCGGGCTCAAGTCGGAGCAGGTGGTGGTGATCTCGTTCAATGCGCCGGTGATCCGGGAGTTGAAGAAGTTGTCCCCAACCCTGAAGGCCTGCTGGCTGTCTGGCTTCAAGAAAGGCGGGACCACGTTGAAGCCGGACACGGCCGAAGCCCTGGTGACCTTGAAGGACATCCATGCCGACGGGTTCAGCTCTCAGGCCGATTCGAGAATCGACGCCGCGTTCATCCAGGGCATCCGCAAGGAGGGCTTCGAGTATCACTGCTGGACCATCGATGATCCGAAACAGGCGCAGCATTTCCTCGAGATCGGAGCACAGTCCATCACCACCAACCGTCCGGCCTTTCTTCGCGCGGCCTTGAAAGCCGATTGACCGTTCAGATCTCCTCCGGGCTCAGCCAGCGGAAGGATACGATCTCGAAGCGGCGACCGAACTTCTTGTTGATCGAGCCAAGCGTCGCAGGTGCTTCCATCATGTTGTCGGCACCATCGACAAACTTCGGCGAGCGCTGCACCACGGCCTCACACCAGACCTTCGCCTCGACCTTTCCATCTCCGTCCAGACTCTCGCCATAGGCACGGATGCGGAACGTGTCGGATCTCGCGCTCAAAGCGGGTCCGATGAACTGGAGCAGGTCCGCCTGGGTGAGGAAACCCAACCCGCCCCACGCGGAGGTGTTTGGCTTCAGCGTTTGGTCCAGGCTGGTGGGGTCCGTGATGTGATCCACGTGACGATAGTCCGGCAGCGTCACTCGGTTGTTCAGCGGCCACTCGGACACCAGCGACGAGTTTAGTTCGGCCTTGTCGATGGCGGCCTGCAGCGCGCCTTTCTTTCCAGTCTCATCCTCGCTCAGGCGGCGGTTCACGAAATCGGCCAGGCTCAGGAATGGCCCGCGGCTGCGGACTTCGGCGACGATCTGCTCCGCCAAGCGACGGATCTCTGCCCGCTTGAAGACGCGCTGCCCAGTCCAGGCGGCAGTGGACTTTGGCTTGCTGCCATCCCAGGTGCCGCCGGGGGCATCGAGAATACGGGGAAAGGCCACCTCGCCGGCAGCGGACTGGGTGTCGGCAGCGGACAGAAGCAGGGATTCCCAGGCCTCGACGCTGGCGGAGTTTACATTGAAGGCCCCGTTGATCAGCAGACCGCTGGCGGCGCGGTGAAAGTTATTGAGTGTGGCCTCGCTGACGGCGTCACCCATCCGGTTCACCCTCATCCGACCGTTCGGCAGCGGTGATCCATCCTTGAGCAGGGCGGCCTTGTCGGCAGCGCTGCCACTGGAAAGGAAATAGGCATCCCAGAGCGAGTGATTGAGTTCATAACTCAGATCATAGATCACGTTCTGATCGGTCGGCACCTGATGCAGGAATTCCCGCGCATGATAGGCCCAGTTTTCCTCGTTGGTGCGGTTGGTCTCGCCATTGGTATCGGAGCGTCCATCGGTGGAATAGCCGATGCTTTCCTTGTTCCAGCCACCGAAGTCGCGGACGATCTTTCGCGAGCGATCCGGCTCCGTGCCCTTTCTCCCGATGCGGGGGTCCGCCAGCGAGTTGCCGAGCGCATAAGTCGGATGCCAGATGAACTCGGAGAAATTGACATGCTGGAATGCCGCCAGCGACGCGATCTCGGTTCCTTTCCGGGGAACATCGAAAAGAATGCGCGGCGTGCCGGAGCGGATCGGCTGGTCGAACGGGTCCCCAGCCTGAACGCCACCCGACGCACGCGGTGCCATGCTCGACCAGTCCACATCGCCGTCGAACAGATCCCGGGTGTAGATGCCGAAGAAGTTCGGTGCCACGTCGGTGACATTTTCATAGGGGTTCCGGAACGACCAGGAGGCGCGCAGGTTCCAGTTGCCAATCGCGGAGTCTTCCAGGTGGGGCTTGCCGGCGAGACTGCCTGAACCGATGACATTGGAAACCGGCTCGTCAAACCAGCGGAGACGGAAGCCATCCCGTGTCCGACGATCGGGAACCAGATTGACGACCGGATTCGTGAGCGAGGATTTCGGAAACGGAACAGGATCGAGCGATGTCCACTCAACAGGGAGTTCATCCTCATCTCCATACTGATAGGCGCAGGAGACGAAGCGCCCCATCGGCAGGTTGGAGAAGCTGGAAAGATCAAACGAGCCACCGGTCAAGGGTTTCCAGGACATGAGGTAATCGTCGGCCTGGGTGTAGGCGACGCTCTGGATGTTACCCGCCGGCTTGGGAGGAACGATTTCCCGCCACTCCACCGGCGGCAGTGGCAGCAGGTTGTTGACGAATCCGGAGGTCGCCGGTTGGGGAGCGAACAAGGGGAAGCCGTCGCTGCGTCGGTCCTGATAGAAGGACCGGGCGGGGCTCGGAGCCACCGTGGGGCTCAGGCGGTTGTTTCCAAAATTCGCTTCATCATAAGGAAGGTTCGATGCCGGAGACCAGACGAGGGTCTCCCCCGGCTTCAGCTTCGCGGCGTCCAGCTTGAAGAACATGCTGCCACGAACTGCTCCGCCGGTGGTGGAACCTCCCAGTCCCCAATACATCCGGAAGCGCTGTCGTCGGTCTTCCTGCATCGTCACCTCCACGGACTTGCTGCCATTGATCTGCATGAAGATCGCGGACTCCGGGAGATTGAGCGTGAAGTTATAGGGATTCCACAGGGCGACACGGGGATAGAAATGAACCCGCATCGCATAGGGATTCGTCGCCACCGGGGTGGTCGGCTGGTAGTAGCTTAAGTTGTAATAAAGCGCTCCCTCGACGAGCGATGGCATCACATGGCTGGTCGTTCGTTTTTCGAAGTCGACCGACCTCGAACTGAGCCCGCCAGTGTCTTCATTGGTCATTTCCCCGATCTCCTGGTCGAGGGAAAGACTCCCCAGAGGACTGGACTGCGCCCGTCTGGCCCAGGTCCGGAGCAGGCCGAAATTCGGTGAAACGTTGGTGAAGCGTTTCGCCTGGCCGGGGTTGGCCGAGAGGAAATCCGCACGGCTGTTGGCCGGCCCAACGAGGTTGTCCGAGTCACTGAGCCCCAGCAGCCGGGCCTCACCCAAGACCGTTTCAGGAATGCTGCCCGCGCTCTCAAGATAGGCCGTGAGATCCCTACGCCAGCCGCCCTCCGCCACGTTGATCGGCAGTCCGGCCGACCACACGGTCAGATCATGGAAATGGCGGTCCTTCATCCCTGGCTCGACGAGCGAGACCTGCGGTTCATCCACCAGCAGCTCGCGCTGACGGTTCTCCAGCTCCTTGTTTCCAAACGCCATCCACGAGCTGTCCTGCGCCAGCATCTGGGAAAGATATCGGGAGTTTGCACGTGTGACGGCCCCATCCGGCGTTGCGACGTTGGCCTTCGCTCCGAGGTCGCCCACCCACCATGCGTAGGCGCCGCTCGGTTTCGAGGATGGACCGATGCCCACCCTCGGTGCCATCACGACTTCCTCCTTGCCAGCGCCCTTGCCTAGGCTGCCTTCCTCCACCATGCCCACGAGATTTCCCGACCCTGAGGAACCGTCTTCGGTGAAGACGATGCCGGACTCATTGCCGCTCACCAGACAGGTCGTCCGTCTTTTCGCCGCCTCCCATTTCAAGGTCTTCCTCTGATCAAACAATCCGCCCTTTTCGCCATTGCGGGCGATCCACGGCGTGCCGTTGTCCTGATTGGTTTTCCAGACACTGACCCAGTGCGGGTGGGTCGGCAGCGTGGTGGCCGGCGTGCCCATCACCCGACCATCGGCGCAAACCCGCTGATCCGGACCCAGATGCTCCTGCAACTGCCCGAGCGCCAGCATCAGGCCGATCCGCGCATTGGCGCGCGCCCGCTGCTGCGGACCGGACTGCGCGGACGTGCGCATCTGGATGGTGGAAAGTCCCAGCAGCCCCAGCGCAAGGAGCGACAGCAGCACCATCATCATCAAGACGGAAACCAGGGCGAATCCCCGTGAGGCAGGCAGGGCATGGGACTTCATGGTTTGAAAACAAAATCTGACGTTCGCCACTCGGATCAAGGAGGCCACCTCGACAGCCGATTGGGTCCGTTCAACTATCCCCCAAACTCCCCGGCGCACAGGCGGCAAATGCGACGATTCCGTTTCTCCCGCCGCGCCATCCTCTCGAAATCGTCACCATTCCGTAACTGAAATCACTCACGAAAGAAATCATGGCTCATCGCGAGATGATTCGCCACGTGATGATTGCGATGGTCCTGCTCTCGAGCGCCATTCTCGCCCAGGAAAAGCCGAAGCCGCATCTGCTGCGCGTCCTGGCCATCGGCGATCCACCTCCTTTCGTCCAGGAAGTCCGTGACGGGGCCCGCTACGAGGTGGCACCACCCGAGGGGTCGATCCCACCGCGTTCGCTGGTGATTCCGCTGAAGGTTCCCGAAGGAAAGGATGCCGAGCCCGTCAAGCTCCCGCTCCGTTTGCGGCTCGGCCAGGTTTCCCAGCCCATCGAACTGCCCCTGCAGGACGTCCGGGAAATCCAGATCAACCGCGAGCAAGGCTCCAAATGGCTTGCCCTGAAAATCCCTCCCGTTTCTGCCAGCCTCGCCCTGGTCTGCCGGGGCCCACGGAATTGGGACGAGCCCCGAGCCATCATCCTCGCGGACGATCCCACCCATCGAACGGAAGGCACCGTCCATTTCGCCAACCTCTCCGGCCTCACCGTGGGCATCACTCTGGGAGCTGAAAAAATCCGCCTCGATCCTGGAAATGTCTTCTCCCGCTCGGTCTCCCCGGCCGGACCCTCGCAGCCTCTCACCATCAGCTACCCGACAGCGGACGGCGGACTGGAAACCTGTCTCAGCTCCGTGCTGGAAGGCACCCGCAACGGCGTCAGGCGCATCATCATCTACACCGCAGACGGCCTCAAAGCCCGCTCCCCGGTGAAAGTCTTCCAACTTGAGGAGACCTTCAACGATTGATCCGCCGAACATCCGCCATCACCGAATTGCGAAATTGCGGTTTCCCGTCGGCGGGGTCCATCTGCTAAGCGGTGGCCGTGACTGAGACCCGGATCATTACCGCCAGCGAGGACGACATGAAGTCGGCCGTCAGCGCAGCCGCCGAATTGCTGGCCGCAGGCGAAATCGTGGCCCTGCCCGCCGAGACCGTGTATGGCCTCGGAGCGGATGCCTTCAATGCCGACGCTGTGGCCAAGGTCTTCGCCGCCAAGGAGCGCCCGTCCTTCGATCCGCTGATCGTTCACATCAGCCGCAAGGGCGAGATGTACGACCTCGCGAAGGTCGATGACTCGATCAAGGACACGGTTGAAAAACTGGCCTCCACCTTCTGGCCGGGGCCGCTGACCCTGGTGCTGCCGAAGAAGGACGTCGTGCCGGACATCGTGACCAGCGGGCTGCCAACGGTCGCCATTCGGCAAAGTGCCCACCCGGTTTTCCGCGCGGTCTGCAAGGAGCTCGGCCGACCGATCGCCGCGCCGAGCGCCAACCGCTTCGGCCGCATTTCACCGACTTCGGCCAGCGCGGTGCAGAAGGAACTCGATGGCCGCATCCCGCTGATCGTGGATGGCGGGGCGTGTTGCGAGGGACTCGAAAGCACGATCATTTCCATCGAGCCGCGCGAAGGAAAGAAGCCGCTGTTCTGGTTGCTGCGCGCGGGTCCGGTGACGAAGGAAATGCTGCAGCCCTTCGGTCGCGTCGAGAAGGTGAAGCTCAAGCCCGGCGAGCAGATCCAGGCTCCCGGCCAACTCGCCAGCCACTATGCTCCTCGTACTCCGATGATCCTGCTGACGAAGCCCTCCGACTTCGAGCCCGAGGAGGGGAAGCGCTACGGCCTGCTCAGCTATCGCGGCGAGGAGGACGACGGCTACCTCGACCTCCACGACTGGGAAATGGTCGAGTCGCTCAGCCCGGGCAACGGCAAGCTCGCCGAAGCCGCCATCCGGCTGTTCTTCCTGATGCGCCTGCTCGATGAAGCCGGGCTCGATGCCATCGTCGTGGAGCCCGTGAGCGAGACCGGACTGGGAGTGGCCATCATGGATCGGCTCCGTCGCGCGGCCGCGAAATAATCCGCCTTTTCGATGTCCGCCAAAGCCACCTCGAAAGTCAGCGCCGCTGTCATGGCCAGCCGTGTGCTGGGCCTTGTCCGCGACCAGATCTTCGCCGCGATGTTCGGCTACGGTGTTCTAACAGACTGCTTCAACATCGCCTTCCGCATTCCGAACCTGCTGCGCGACCTCTTTGCGGAAGGTGCGTTGTCCCAGGCCTTCGTCACCACCTTTTCCAAGAAGATCAAGGAGACCGGCCCGGAAAGCGCGTGGCCGCTGGCCGCGCGGATGATCACGATCGTGGCCGTCGCGATGTCGGCCATCTCGATCCTCGGCATCATCTTCTCGCCGCAACTCGTCCATCTGCTGACCGCCTTCGGCACCAAAACCTTCGGTCCGGACGAAGTCGCCCTGACAGTAAAGATGACACGCATCATGTGGCCCTTCATGCTGCTCGTCAGCCTGGCGGCCCTG
>JAIXVN010000184.1 GCA_027483005.1 Verrucomicrobiaceae bacterium | reverse complement strand
GTGATCGTTCTCTCCGCAACCCCGGCTCTTCATGCGGCGACCCTCTATTGGGACGGGGGGAATGTGAATCTAACAGGAAATGGGAACGCCGCCAGCAATCCCTCCGCCAGCGGCACCTGGGACAGCGGTACCATCAAGAACTGGGACGTCGCGCCCTCTGGTTCCCTGCGGGTCGCCTGGTCCAACAGCTTGGCCGATACGGCTGTTTTCGGGGGATCTACGGCCAACGCCACCACCGCCAGAACTGTCACCGTCAGTGGGACCGTGCAGGTCGGAACACTCAGTGTGGCGCCAACCCTGGGAACCTACACCTTCAACACAGGCACCCTCAGTTTTTCCAACGGCATCATTGATGTGAATGCCGCCACGAACACCATCTTCAACGCGACGCTCACCGGTTCTCTCGTTTACAATGCCACCGGCAACACCTCGACCACCGGCACCGGTGGGGGAATCGGAACGATCTCGGGCAACAACACCGGTCTGACTTCCTTCGAACTGAACACCGGAGGTGTCAACAACCAGCTGCTCGTCAACAACGCCGGAGCCTTTGGTCCCGCCGCCAGCACCGTCAAACTGACCAAGGGAGTCGCTGGCCTCTCCGCCGTTGCCGGAACCACCTACAACGCCTGGCCCACGAACTTCGCAGGCGGCACCCTCCGTCTCCGCATCACCGGCACCAGCACCTATGCCGGAAACGGTACCCTCACCGCCAACACGGACTTCGCGACCATCGGCGGTGCGACCCTCAATTACTCCGGGTCCATCGACCTCGGCACTAGTACCCTGTCCCTTGCCCCCACGACAACCGGTGCAATCACCCTCAGCGGGATCGTCTCGGGCTCAGGCAATCTTCAGACAAGAAACGCGACTGGTATTGGATCGGATGGATTGGGTGTCACCAGCCTGACCAACACCAATACCTATTCCGGATCGACCACGGTCACGACGGGCACCCTCGCCCTCACAGGCTCCGGCTCGGTGAACGGCTCCAGCGGCGTCACTGTCAACGGTTCCGGAACCAAGTTCCTGCAAAACAGCTCGGTGGCCGTTTCTCCGACGGTCACACTCACCAATGGCACCCTCACCGGAAGCGGCACCGTCAACACGGTCAACGTCGGAGCCGGAACCGGCGGCGTCATTTCCAACAACAACGGAGTCGCCGGAGCGGCCCTCTCCATTGGCGCCCTCACCCTCACGGGTGGTGCCAGCATCAACCTCTTCAGCAACAGCACCTCGGCAGATCTCGTGGTTGGCACCCTCACCAACGACTCGAGCGCCAGCCAGGTCACCATCACCGCCAACAACCCCACCGGCTGGGTCAACGGCAACACCTACAACCTCATCAGCTACACCACCCTTGGCGGCACGGGTGGCAACAACTTCGCCCAGGTCGTCAATGGACTCTCCGCCCGTCAGTCGGCCACCTGGATCGATACCGGCAGCGCCATCCAGATCTCGGTCGAGGGTGACAAGCCCTACTGGGTCGGCGATACCGACAACAAGTGGAACATCTCCACCGCCAACAACTGGAAACTTGTCACAGGCGGTACCTACACGACCTTCCTTTCCTCAGACGATGTCGTCTTCAATGACAACGCCACCGCCGCAGGCCCCATCACGATCGACATCGACACTGCGGATGTCCTGACCAACCTGATCACGGTCAACAACAGCAGCAAGAACTACACCATCGACAGCACGGGCGGCTACTGGATCCAGTCCGGCAGCCTCACCAAGAGCGGCAGCGGCAGCCTCACCCTCAACACCGCCAACAAGTACACCGGCGGCACCACCCTCAACGCAGGAACGCTCAATCTCGGAAACGCCACCGCCCTCGGTGCCTCCGGAGCCCTGGTGATCAACGGCGGCACGATCGACAACACCAGCGGTGCGGCGATCACCACGCCCAACTACGTCCGCACCTTCAATGCCGATTTCACCTTCACCGGTTCCAATAATCTGAACCTCGGCTCCGGGTCCACATCGCTCGGTAGCGCCGCCGGAACAGTCCGCACCATCACCACCAGCGCTGGCACCCTGACCCTTGGAGGCGTGATTTCAGATGGCAGCACTGGCAACGGCATCACCAAGTCCGGCAACGGCAACCTGATCCTCAGTGGCGTCAATCTCTTCTCCGGCCCGATCACCATCACCGCTGGAACGCTCCGCCTCGGAGCCTCAGGCACATCGCTTGCCAATGGTGCACTTGGCAGCAATGCCTCCGGCACCACGGTTCAGTCTGGAGCCACCCTCGACGTGGGCGGTTTCAACACCTACGGAGAGTCGATCACCATCTCCGGCGCGGGCGTTGGCGGCATCGGAGCGCTGATCAATACCGGAGTCGATCAGATCAATGCGGTCCAGCACCTGACGCTCGCGGCGGACTCCACCGTCGGTGGAACAAACCGCTGGGACCTCCGCCAGAACACCACCACCCCGACCTTTGACATGGGTGGATTCGCCCTCACCAAGACCGGTGCGAACCGAGTTTCGCTGGTCGGCGCGACGGTCTCGAATCCCGGAAACATCGACGTCACCCAGGGAACCTTCAGCATCCAGACCTCCACCGCGATGGGAGGCGACTCCACCAAGAGCATCACGGTCCGCAATGGAGCCACCCTCAGCTCGTTCCAGTCCACGATCCCAGTCGCCTGGTCGCTGAATCTTGAGGACAACTCCACTGTTCTGGCTGAGAGCAGCACGACGAACACCCAGAACATCTGGTCAGGTCCCGTGGCTCTCGCTGCCGGAACTGTCACGGTCAAGGCTGACGCGGTGATGTCCATGACCGGGGTCATCTCCGGGACCGGTGCCACCTTGTTCAAGGCCGGGCCGAGCGTCCTCTTCCTGAACAACGCCAACACTTACGACGGTCCCACCACCATCAACTTCGGATCGATCGTCGCCCAGAATCCTTCGGCACTCGGCACGGGTTCGACGGTCTCCGTCTCCGCCGGCGGCCGCTTGGAACTTGAAAATCTCACGATCTCCGGCAAGTCGATCACGATCTCCGGAGATGGAGCGAACTTCTTCGGTCCCCTTCAAGGTCGCTCCGGATCCAGCGTCTGGCCCGGAAACGTCACCGTCGCGGCAAACGGCACCCGAATCGGAGCGGCTGCTGGTGCCACGCTTGAGGTCTCCGGCGTGATCGACAGCGGAGCGAGCGCCCACAACATCATCTTCCGTCCGGCCGATGCCACCTCCACCGTCATCGTTTCCGGTGCGAACACCTATCCCGGCCCCACCTCAATCTTCGGCGGAGTGCTTTCGGTATCCTCGCTCAACTCGGTCGTCGGCGGAACTCCAAGCAGCAATCTCGGAGCCCCCACCACCGTGGCGAACGGCACCCTTTCCATCGGCGCCCCTGCCGGCGTGACGGGCATTCTCCGCTACACTGGCACCGGTGAAACCACCGACCGCGTCGTGGACCTCGCCGGCCTTACCTTCAGCTCCGTCCTCGACCAGTCGGGGCCCTCAGGACTATTGAAGTTCACCAGCGATTTCACCTCCACCAGCGCAGGATCCAAGAGCCTGGTCCTCCAGGGGTCCACGGCTGGCACAGGCGAGGTCGCAGGAGTCATCGTCGACAACAGCCCCACCAACAAAACGTCAGTTGCCAAGAACGGCACCGGCACCTGGACCCTCTCCGGGACCAACACCTTCACCGGTGGCGTGCAGGTCAATGGCGGCGTGCTGGCCATCACCAAAAGCAGCAGCCTTGGCGTCGGCCCGAAAACCGTTTCGATCACCGCCGGCGCCAACAAACTGCTCGAACTTGATGGCACCTCCGGAGACATCACCCTCGCCTCGGATATCAGCTTCCTCACCAGCGGCCTGAACGGCGTGATCCGCAACGTGGCCGGCAACAACACCATCAACGGGGCCTTCTCCCTCACCTCAGGGAACGGCAACACCAAGATCATCAGCGACGGCGGCTCTCTCACGCTCGCAGGCAATATTGCCACGGTTGCCAGCGCGTTTGCCCTTCGTGTGTTCGACCTCGATGGAACCTCCACCGGAGCCAACACCGTCAGCGGCACGATCAGCAACGGCGGCGGCTTCCTGACCCACCTTGCCAAAAACGGATCCGGATCCTGGACGCTCACCAACACCAACCCCTACACCGGTCCAACGACCATCAACGGCGGTGTCCTCAGTCTTGGCGCGTCTGGCTCCATTGCCAGCAGCTCCAGCCTGAGCATTGCCGCCGGGGCCAAGTTCAACACCACGGCTCAGGCCTCATTCGCCCTGTCCGGATCGCAGCCGCTGACCTTCGCGCTCGACGGCACGGGCTCGGGGTCCTCCGGGCAGATCGAGGCAGCCGGACTCACCATCACCAGCGCGGCCGTGACCTTCACCATCACCGGCACGCTCGATGACGCCGCCTACGTGCTCGCCACCTACACCAGCAAGACCGGCGCGGCCTTTGCCTCCGTCACACCGCCTACCGGCTACTCGATCGACTACGCCTACAACGGTGGCACCCAGATCGCCCTGGTGAAATCCGGATACTCGTCCTGGATCGGTGGCTTCCCAGGTCTTGCCGACACCACCGAAGGCGGAGATCCCGATTCCGATGGCATGAAGAACGTCCTCGAATACGTCCTCAATGGAAACCCAGGCAGCTCCGATCCCTCGATCCTGCCAACCCTCGATGCCTCGGGCGCGAACTTCGTGTTCGAATTCTCCCGCCGCACCGATTCCGCTGACGATACCACCCAGGTCTTCGAGTATTCGACCGAACTGAGCACCTGGACCTCGGTCAACATCACGGGCACTCCAGGCAGCGAGGTGACTTTCGGCACTCCCTCCGGCGGAGTTCAGACCGTCACGGTGACCATTCCCAAAGGCACGGAGACCAAGCTCTTCGGTCGTCTGAAAGTGAGCAAATGATCGCGAACCGCCTGCATTGAATTCCCATCGAATCCCGGAGCTGGCAACGGCTCCGGGATTCATGTTGTGTCCCTTTCGCTTCAGACATCCGACCACGAAGTATGCGCCCTTTCCCATTGCCTTCATCCGCGTTCCCATCAGGTTTCGGGAGTCCAATGAGCCGAGCCTCAAGGCCGCCGTTGCCGCCGGGGATTCGGGCCCATTCCTTGTCCGTCTGAACGTTTCCCGACCCTGAATCGCTATCGTCACCATGACTCGCTGCCGCTTCCCAATGCCGTTTATCGCACTCCTTCTGGTTCTAACAGAAGTGTCTCCGGCCCAGTCTTCCTCGCTTGAGGAGAGCTTCCGCAACCCTCCCGTGAAGGCCAGGCCCTACGTCTGGTGGCACTGGATGGGATCGAATTTCTCCAAGGAGGGCATCACCAGGGACCTCGAAGCCATGAAGGCCTGCGGCATCGGTGGCGCGACCATCTTCAACCTCGCTTCGGCCGTGCAGGAGTCGCACAAGCCGACCCTCAACAACCCCTGGCCGGATCAGACCTATCGCAGCCCGAAATACTGGGAGGCCTTGAAACACGCTGCCGCCGAGGCCCAGCGGCTCGGGCTCGAGATCGGACTTCACAACACCGTCGGCTACTCCACCACCGGCGGCCCCTGGATCGATGAGGAGAAAAACATGCAGAAGGTGGTGAGCCGCTCGGTGATGATCGAGGGCGGCAAGAAAGTGACGGTCGAAATCCCAAGGCCGGACCCGACGACCTACAAGGGTTGGGGCAGTACCGGCCAGACCTTCAGCTTCCTCAAGGACATCGCCGTGCTGGCCGTTCCCGCGAACGGCGATGTCGATCCCGCGCAGGTGATTGACCTCTCGAAATCGTTCAAGGCCGACAAACTCGACTGGGACGCTCCCGCTGGAAAATGGCAGGTCGTCCGGCTTTGTCATGCCCCCACCGGTGCCAGTCCTCATCCGGTGCCGGATGAACTCATCGGCAAGACCCTTGAGGCCGACAAGATGAGCCTTGAGGCCAGTCGATATCACTGGGATCAGGTGATCGAGCCGATGAAGAAGCACCTGGGGCCATATCTCGGAAAAAGCTTCCATCATTTCCTCATCGATAGCTACGAGGCGGGACCCCAGAACTGGACGCCAGCCTTTCGCGACGAGTTCAAGAAGCGCAAGGGCTACGATCCACTGCCATGGCTGCTGACACTGGAGAAACGCACCGTTGGAAATGCCGACCTCAGTGCCCGTTTCAAGTGGGACTACGATGATGTGATCCGCGCCCTGTATTACGACAATGGATGGCTCACCGGTGTCGCGAAAATGAAGGCCGTCGGTGTGGATCTCCAGTTCGAGCCCTACGGCGGGCCCTTCGACACGGTTGAAGGAGCGGCACTGGCCGACATTCCGATGGGCGAGTTCTGGACCAAGGGCGGCGGCGGAATCAACTCGACCGTCGTTTCCGCCGCCCGCGCGGCCGGTCGCACCGTGGTCGGCGCGGAGGCCTTCACCGGTCCTCCTGACTTGAGCAAGTGGACGGAGACTCCGGAGTTCCTGAAGCGCTCGGCCGATGGCACCTATGCCAGCGGCGCGAACCGTCTTGTGCTCCATCATTGGGTCCATCAGCCCTTCGATGACCGCTACAAGCCCGGCATGGGCATGGGTTGGTGGGGCACGCATTTCAGCCGACACCAGACCTGGGCCAAGGACGGCACCGCGTTTTTCCAATATCTCGGACGCTGCCAGGCGATGCTCCAGGCGGGCGAGACGCCTTCCGATTTCGTCAGTGTCGGAAAGTCCCAGGGCGGCGACATCGTTTCATGGCGCACGTTCCGGAATGGCGTGTCTGTTAGAGACGGTCGAATCGTCCTGCCATCGGGCCGCAGCTATCCGTTCCTCGGAATTCCCCATGAGGGCCTCTTGCTGCCGGAGGATGTGAGGAAGATCGCCGAACTCCTGCAACAAGGAGCCACCCTCGTCTGTTCGAAGCCCTCCGGCTCCCTCGGACTTGCCGCT
This sequence comes from Verrucomicrobiaceae bacterium, assembly GCA_027483005.1. Lineage (GTDB taxonomy): Bacteria > Verrucomicrobiota > Verrucomicrobiia > Verrucomicrobiales > Akkermansiaceae > Luteolibacter. The sequence goes on along the minus strand of JAIXVN010000184.1, from coordinate 2,635 downwards.
TATCCGAAATCCGATGCCGAGATCCGTTCGTCCACGCTCTGGAATGACGAGCCGGTCCGGAAGATCGGAAAAGGAACCCTCTTCACCAAGGGCGAGGTGTCCTCCGCGATTGCCACGATGGGGATCACTCCGCGCGTTCAGATCAGCGGCTCCAGCGCCGTCGTTTTCACCCCGCGAAAGGTCGGAGAAACGGACCTGTCCTTCCTCGCCAACACCCGCGATGAATCCGCCTGTTTCACCGCATCCTTTCGAATCAATGGCAAGCGTCCCGAACTCTGGGACGCGGAAACCGGAACCATCCGCTTCGCTCCCGTCTGGCGAGAGAAGGACGGCCGAATCGAGGTGGACCTGACCCTCGAAGGCGGCAGCTCGGTCTTCGTCGTGTTCCGCGATTCAAAGCTTCCGGCCGACCACGTGGTTTCGGTGGACGTGAAGGGCGCAGACGAATCCAAGCTGGAGATCGTGAAGGCCCGCTTCGGGACCCCTGAAGGAAACCGCTGGATGGACGTCACGCCAAAGCTTCAGGAACTGGCCGCGAAAGGAAAGCTGTCGATCCCATCGGTGGAACCCCGTGTGTTCGGGCGCGATCCCGCCTCGAACATCGTCAAGCGCCTGGAGGTGGACTACAAGCTGGGTGGGATCTCGAAAAGCGTGACGGTTTCCGAAAAGGAGGCACTTTCGCTCGGATCGGAGTCACATGCCTCGCCAATCGAGCTTCAGGCTGCACTGGATGGTTCGGTCACGGCGACCAGCAACGCGCCCGCTACAATCGAGCTAATACTCGCCTCCGGAAAGCATCAGCCGCTTTCGCTGGCGAAACCATCGGGCACCAAGGCCATCGAGGGCCCCTGGCAGGTCGTGCTCGATTCACCCGTCGATCAGAAGAAGACCCTCTCGCTGCCATCGCTCGCCGATCTAACAGGACAAGCGGATCCGGCTGTTAGATACTTCTCCGGCACGGCCACCTACTCGGCGCAGATCGAGGTCGAGTCGCCCGCTCCCTCGATGGTCCTCGATCTCGGCAAGGTCTGCGATCTCGCCCGCGTCACGGTCAACGGCAGGGACCTCGGCGTCGTCTGGCGCTCGCCGTTCACGGTGGAGATTGGTCCAGCCCTTAAAGCAGGCAGGAACGACATCACGATCGATGTCACCAACACCTGGCACAACCGCCTCGTCGGCGACGAGCAGTTTCCCGCCGACTTCGAATGGGGTGAGGACCGTGGTGAGCGGGGCCATGCCATGAAGGCTTATCCCGACTGGTTCATCCGCAATCAGCCGAGACCGGAGCGGGATCGGAAATGCTTCGTGGTCTGGTACTATCATCGCAAGGACACCAAGCTCCAGCCCGCCGGATTGATCGGTCCGGTCCGCTTGATTTCCAGGACGAACTCATCCGGAAACTGACAGGTGGCTGATGAGGGAACCCTGAAGATGGCCGACATCCGCAAGGAATCGACAAGCCGGACCGTAGCGGGGCTGAATTCGCCGAATCCTCTCCAATTCCATGATCCGCATTCTGCTTGGTGTCCTCGCGCTCTCGTTGTCCATCCTTTCCGCCGCCCCGGAGACCGCAGTGACCCGCAACCAGTGGCAGGGCCATGAACAGCAGACCTTCGTTCTCGAAGGCCGCAACTGCCGGGTGGTGAAGCCCGCCACCCCCGCCGCAGGAAAGCCCTGGATCTGGAGGCCGGAGTTCTTCGAGGCCTTCAACCAGGCGGACTTGGCCCTGCTCAACCAGGGCTTCCATCTTTGCTACATCGACCTGAAGAACAGCTTCGGCTGCCCGGCCTCGCTCGACCTAATGGACCGCCTCTACGATCACGTCACCGCCGCCTATGGCATCTCGAAGAAGGCCAGCCTCTTCGGATTCAGCCGGGGTGGGCTCTATTCGATGAACTGGGCGAACCGTCATCCGGACCGTGTCGCCATCATTTATCTCGATGCCGCGGTTTGCGATTTCAAGAGCTGGCCCGGGGGCAAGGGAAAGGGCAAGGGCTCGCCGGGCGACTGGACGAAGCTGATCTCTGACTATGGCTTCAAGTCCGAGCAGCAGGCGCTCGATTACAAGCTCAACCCGATCGACAACCTCAAGGCCATCGCCGCCGCGCGCATCCCGATCCTCGCGGTCTGTGGCGATGCCGACGGCACCGTTCCCTATCCCGAGAACTCCGCGATTCTGAAGGAGCGCTACACAGCGCTTGGTGGAAACATCGAGGTCATCCTCAAGCCCGGCTGCGACCACCATCCGCACAGCCTCCAGGACCCGGCCCCGATCGTCGCGGCGGTGAAGGCCGCCAATGCCCTCTGAATCCACCGCTGTCATGTTCCGCTTGCTTTGCCTCCCACTCCTCGCCGTCTCCGCTTCGGCCCTGGAGCTGCATGTTTCAATCTCCGGAAAGGATTCGAATCCCGGAAGTCTCCAGGCGCCCTTGCTGACCCTCTCCGCCGCGCGCGATGCCGCCCGGAAGGTCGCAGGAAAGGAAGCGGTCACCGTAACCGTGGCGGATGGAATCTATCATCTTCCTGAGACGCTGGTGCTCACTCCTGCGGATTCCGGATCGGAGAAGTTTCCCGTGATCTATCGGGCCGAGCATGAGGGCAGGGCGGTCATCAGTGGCGGACTGGCGCTGGACCT
>JAIXVN010000546.1 GCA_027483005.1 Verrucomicrobiaceae bacterium | reverse complement strand
TCACCGCACACATCGCCACCACCGGACCGCGCAAGGGAAGCGCCTTCAACAAGCGTTCCAGCTCCTCGTTCTCCAGAAATACCAGCATCCCGTCGGGCTCCCAGTCACGAAGCCTGCCAATCGACCCACCCGCTCCCGGCGAGGCGTCGAAATCCCGGGGGATCTGAAATTCACGGAGAATCGAGCGGTTCCGGCCATCGGCATGGGAGAGCGCCCCCCGATACAGTCGGTGGACGTAGGCGTTCGACTGTGCACAGACAAACGCGACCTTTTTCGAACCAAGCATCCCTGTCCCCTAGCGCCCATACACAAAATGTATAGTGAATTCCCTCGTCGGCCATAGACTGAAAACCGGATTCAGTCATCCTTCCTATGGTCGAGTTCTGCATTCCTCGCCACAGCCTGCTTCAGAGCAAAGGCAAGCTCACCATGAATCCGCATCGAACCACTCTCCCGCTGCCATCGATCCTTTGGTCGGGATGCTTGGTGAGTTCGGCTCCGGAAAACCGCCATCCCCCGGAAATGGGATTCATGCGGTTTCCAGAGCAAGCTTTCCTGCTTGGCCCCCCGATTGCTTCCAGGCTCCCCACTCTTTGTCCATTCGTCGTATCAGAAATACCCTAGTCCAGAAATCATGAAAAACCGTCGATTCAATCCGTTTGTTCGCCAACTGAGCGCTGCCACCGCCATCGTGGTGACCTTTGCCACCGCATCGAACTCCCAGGCCGCCTCCGCCTATTGGGACATTGATGGCGCCAATCCAGGGTCCGGAGGAGCCACCCCCGGCGGAAACTGGGAGGATGCCAACTGGTCCACCGCTGTGGCAGGAGATGCTTCCACGGCAACCTGGATCAGCGGCGACACCGCCGTCCTTTCCGCAGGCAGCGATGCGACCGGCTCGTTCACCCTCAACCTTTCCAGCGCGAACACCATCGGTGGACTCACCGTCCAGGAAGGCAGCCCGACGATTTCAGGAACCGGATCCCTGGTGCTGAACAACTCGGAAACGCCCTTCTTCATCACGAGCGCGGTGACGATCAGCTCCGCGATCACCGGTTCTGGCCAGGGCATCAACAAGCAGGGCCCCGGCACCCTCACCTTGACTGGGACCAATTCCTTCAACGGAGATCTCAGGATCAACGCCGGCTCGGTCTCGGTGGCTGGCAGCCTCGGCAGTCTGAACAAACTCTCCTTCGGCTGGAACAACACCGGTTCCGGTGAGAATCTTGATATCACGGCGGGCTCCAACATCACCACCAACCAACTGATTCTCTGCGATTGGTACTACACCGATAGTACCGTCAGCCAGAGCGGCGGCACGCTGAACATCGTGGGCACCAACGACACCAACAGCACCAGCGCTTCATTCCTCCTCGGCCACTGGGGCTACGGCTCAACCTGCGTTTACGGCCTGTCCGGAGGCACGCTGAATTCACTGTCCGCCCGCCTCAGCATGGGCTGGGACCGCGGCAACGTGCAGTTCAACCAATCGGGAGGAACCGCCAACCTCCTCGGCATCAATCTCAACAACGGTCGTGGAAACTCCGCCGTCTATGATCTCTCCGGAGGTCGTCTGAACCTCGGATCCGGAGGCATCAACAACCAGGCGAGCAAGTCGATCCGGATCGGCAACGCCACCCTCGGAGCCTTCGGAAACTGGACCTCCACCAAGTCCATCACCCTGACCGGAACCGGCCCGCTCACGGTGGACACCCTCGACTCCGCCAACGGCACCACGGCCCGCAACATCTCCCTTTCCGGCGGCATCACCGAAACCGCCCCCACCGGCATCATCAAGGTCGGCGCCGGAACCCTCGGTGTCGCTGGCTCCATTTCCTACACCGGAGACACGGTCATCGACGGTGGAAAGTTCCTTCCAGGGCCTTCGCTCACCTCGTCGAAAATGATCGTAAACTCTGGCGGCTCGCTTGGCGCGGGCACGGTCACCACGGCCGGACTGAGTGTGGTGGGTGACATCGAACTCAATGGCGGAAATCTCGCCCTTCGTGTCGGCACCCCCTTCGATCAGCTCGATGCGCTGTCCGTGAACGTCGTCAGCGCCTCCACCATTGAAATCGCCCCCTCCCAGCAGCTCAACGTCGACGATGAGTTCGTGGTCCTGAAGTATACCAGCCTCGACGGACTCGGCTTTGCAGGACTCTCTCCGGCAACCCTTCCCAACCCACACTACAGTGCCTCGCTCATTGATGACACCGTCAGCAGCCAGGTGATCCTCAAGGTGACAGGGGCCGATTCGTTGATCTGGACCGGCAGTGACAGCAGTACCTGGGACGTCAACTCCACCTCAAACTGGAAGCTCGTCAGCGCACTCCCCGCCACGACAAGCAGCAAGTTCTATGATTCGGATGTCATCATCTTCGACGACACTTCTTCGGTCGGAAACATCACCCTCACCGGCGACATCAAACCCGCAGCGATCACGGTAGACAACAGCGTCACCGACTATGCCTTCAGCGGCGCGTCGATCGGAGGTTCTGCGTCTCTCACCAAGTCAGGAACAGCGAGCTTGAATCTCTCCGGAGCCAACAATTTCACCGGACTCGTGGACATCCAGGGTGGACGGGTCATCACCAGCACCGCGACCAGCCTGGGCTCAGGAAACACCACCGTGAAACTCGGGGCAGGAGCCACCCTCCAAGCCACCTCCTCCTACAGCCATTCACGCGGGCTTCAACTCACTGGCGGAGCCGCCACCATCGACACCGATTCCGGAGCTACCCTCACCCTGACTTCCGCCTTCAATGGCGGTGGTGTTCTCACCAAGACCGGAGCCGGCACCCTGCGCGTGCAGGGATACGGAGGCGGGGCCTTCGGAGGCACCAGTGTGGTGGTGAATGGCGGCACGTACACCATGG
>JAIXVN010000020.1 GCA_027483005.1 Verrucomicrobiaceae bacterium | reverse complement strand
TCCTCCGATGGCACGCTGGATCGCGCCGCGCTGGTGCACCTCGTCTCCGCCATCGCCGGCTTGATGAACGCCGGGCACCGTTGCCTGTTCGTGTCGTCGGGTGCGGTCGGCTCGGGAGTTTCCGCCTTCGGCCTTTCGGAGTATCCGAAGGAAACCGCCACCCGCCAGGCTTGTGCCGCCGTCGGTCAGGCACGGCTGATGCAGACCTACAGCAGCCTGTTTTCCAACTTCGAGATCACCGTCGCCCAGGTTCTTCTAACAGCTGCCGATCTCGGCACTCCGGAACGCGCGCAGTATGTGAGCGACACCTTCCGCCGCCTGCTGATGGAGCCGCACATCCTGCCGATCATCAATGAAAACGACTCGGTCGCGGTGGAGGAACTGAAGTTCGGCGACAACGACATGCTTTCCGTCCGCGTTGCAAAACTGGCCGGAGCCACCCGCGTGATCCTGCTTACCAGCGTCGATGGCCTGCTCGATCCGGAAACGAGTGAGTTGATCCCGGAAGTCGGAAACATCGACGAGGTCTTCAAGCACGTCCGCGACGACAAGGGCCGCTTCTCGATGGGCGGAATGGCTTCGAAACTCTCAGCCATCAAGTTCGCCGTCGAAGCCGGGATCGAAACCCACATCGCCCACGGTCGTCACCCCGAGCGCTTGGCGGAGATTGTTTCCGGAACGGGCACTTCGACCCGCTTCCGCGCGGCAATTGCGCCTTGAATCGATCCACCTTCGGAGTAGGATTTCCGCCATGATCGTGCTGGACGAATTGAAGAAGCTCCCGATCAAGGAGCGGAAGCAAATCGTCGAGGAACTCACAAGGCCGATCTACGAGGAAGAGCACGACTCTGAGGAATCCCCTGAACTTGTTGAAGAATTGCAGGCCAGGTATGCCTCCTATCTTGCCGATCCTTCGTCGGCCATTCCTTGGGAAGCAGCGCTAGCACAAATCCGCACTGGACGTGAGTTGGCGTTTGCAGGTTCAGCGCGCAGCGCAAACTGATCTCAAGGTGGCTTTCCAGTGGTATGAGTCCGTTTGGATTTTACTTCAGCATTGGAGAGACCAGCATTGTCGTTCACGCGATTTATCACCCATCCCGCAATCCGAACCTGTTGAGATCTCGCCTCCGAAGAGATTTTCCCTGACATCTCATGTCCACCCTCCAGCAAACCATCCACCAGATGGGCCAGCAGGCACGTGCCGCTGCGCATCGCCTGTCTCAACTTTCGTCCGACGAGAAGAACGCCATTCTCCGGGCAATGGCCGCCGCCCTACGTGCTCGTGTCCCTGAACTCCTCGCCGCGAATGCTCTGGATCTCGAAGCCGGGAAAGCCAAGGGACTTTCCGGCGCGATGCTCGATCGTCTGAAGCTCGACGAGGCCCGCGTGGAAGCCATGGCCGCCGGCATCGATCAGGTCGCCACCCTTCCCGATCCGGTCGGTCAGGTTCTCGATGACTGGACCCGCCCGAACGGCATCCGCATCGAGCAGGTCCGCGTTCCCATCGGCACCATCGGCATCATTTACGAGAGCCGCCCCAACGTCACCGCCGACGCCGCCGTGCTCTGCTTCAAGACCGGCAACGCCACCATCCTCCGTGGCGGCAGCGAGGCCATCCACTCGAACCGCGCCATCGCCGAGGCCCTTTCATCGGCTGGTGCGCCGGATCATGCCATCCAGCTCATCCCCTTCACTGATCGCGAAAGCGTCGCCGTGCTGGCCGGAATGGACAAGTGGCTCGACCTGATCATCCCGCGCGGTGGAAAAGGCCTGATCGAAACCGTCGTCTCGCTCGCCCGCATGCCGGTCATCAAGCACTACGACGGCATCTGCCACCTCTACATCGACAAGTCCGCCGACCTCGCGATGTCCGCGAAGCTGGCCGTCGATTCCAAGACCCAGAAGCCCGGCGTCTGCAATGCGCTGGAAACCCTGCTGGTCCACGAATCCATCGCCGCCACCGCCCTGCCCGTCATCGCTGCCGCATTGCGTGCGAAAGGCGTCGAGCTTCGTGGCTGTGCGAAAACGCAGGCCGTTCTAACAGACGTCGTCGCCGCCACCGAGGAGGACTGGACCACCGAGTATCTCGACCTGATCCTCGCGATCAAGATTGTCGCCTCTCAAGAGGAAGCCGTTGCCCACATCAACGACTACAGCTCCCACCACACCGACTGCATCGTGACGACCGACCCTGCCGCTGCGGAAAAGTTCCTCCGCGAAGTGGACTCCGCCTGCGTCTTCCACAACGTCTCGACCCGCTTCGCCGACGGTGGTGAGTTCGGCTTCGGCGCGGAGATCGGCATTTCCACCGACAAGCTCCACGCCCGAGGACCGATGGGCCTGCGTGAACTGACGAGTTATCAGTATCGAGTCAGAGGCAACGGCCAGACCAAGGCCTGACCGTGGCGGCGCTTTCCAAGCGCCTGGCCAATCGTCGCAGTGGATGGCTTGGCGCTTGGAAAGCGCCGCCACGGGTAGGGTCGCTCGCCCTGCGTCCTGCGGCTGCGCTGCGGGTCCTCACGGAGTTTCACTTCGTCACGCTGACGCTTCATCTGCTCCATCACTCCTGGATCCGAAGCCGTCCCCCAGCGGGCCAACAGCCGGTCGAGTTCCATAAGTTGGGCTTCCTTGAACTCCGCCCGATATTCGGTGGCGTAACGTTTCAGATCCTCCAGTCACGCATCTTCGGCTGGCATCGTGCAACGGGTACAATTCAAGAATGCCGACGGTCAAAGACGAGCGCGAAGCTGGGCATCGTGGAGGATCGGAAGAACGACAAAGTCCAGACCACCCGTGCCACGCTGGGGAACAAGTGAGTTGACCCGGGCTCCGGGCTCCCTCGCCTCGGCGCGGGACATCACGTGAAATTCAGGTGAAATGCGCCATCACCCGCTGGAAAAAAGACCGGATGCTCACGCCGCCAATGCCCCGAAGCAGATGCTCAGACCATGGGGGATGCAGGCAATCGTCAGGATGATGGGAGGCTTGCGTGCGGCATGCCGGTCAAGTCCCGCACACTCAAAACCCTGCGATCTCATGATCGGTCAAGGCCCGCCAGGCTCCGGGCGCGAGATCCTCCGGCAAGGAGAGTCCTCCGATGCTCTCGCGATG
>JAIXVN010000065.1 GCA_027483005.1 Verrucomicrobiaceae bacterium | reverse complement strand
GGGTGTCCTCGAGCATGCCGCGTTGTTTGAGGTCCTGGATGAGCCCGAACGAGCCCTGATCGACGTCCTTGCACTGCGAGGCAAGGTCGCGCGGCAGACTGCCATGCTGGTCCCAGCCGCGGTGGAAGATCTGGACGAAGCGGACGCCGCGCTCGAGAAGGCGACGGGCCATGAGGGTGGAGTTGGCGAAGGTGCCACGCGTTTTACTATCCTCGCCGTAGAGCGAGTAGACGTGTTCCGGTTCTCCCGAGAGGTCGGTGAGTTCCGGGACGGAGGCCTGCATGCGGAAGGCCATTTCATACTGCTGCATGCGGGTCTGGATCTCGGGATCGCCGACGTTGTCGTAGGAGGACTGGTTGAGCTGGTTGAGGCCATCGAGCATCTTGCGCCGCATGTCGCGGGAGACGCCGGGGGCATCCTTGAGGAAGAGCACGGGATCGCCCAGCGAGCGCAGCGCCACGCCGGCATGTTTCCCGGCGAGGAAGCCGGAGCCCCAGAGCCGTGAGGAAATCGCCTGGACGTTCGAGTAGGGCGAGGAGTGGGTGGCGTGAAGGACGACGAACGAGGGCAGGTCCTGGTTCATCGAGCCGAGTCCGTAGGACAGCCAGGAGCCCATCGAGGCCTTGCCGGATTGCATCGAGCCGGTGCAGATCAGCTGGTTGGCGGGTTCGTGGTTGATGGCATCGGTGTGCATCGACTTGATGATGCAGATGTCATCGGCCATCTTGCCGGTCCAGGGCAGCAGCTCGCTGATCCACGCGCCTGACTGGCCGTGCTGGCTGAACTTGAAGATGCTGGGGGCGAGGGGGAAGGTGGCCTGGCCGGAGGTCATGCCGGTGAGGCGCTGGCCCTGGCTCTTCAGCCATTGGTTCAGGTCCTCCTTGAAGCGCTTCGAGAGATCCGGCTTGTAGTCGTAGAGGTCGAGCTGCGAGGGGGCACCGATGAGGGAGATGTAGATCGCGCGTTTCGCCTTCGGGGCGATCTGCGGGATGCCGGCCATCAGGGAGGCGAGGTCCTGGGTGTTGGCAAAGGCGGGCTTGCCGAGCAGCGACGCGAGGGCCGCCGCGCCGAGTCCACTTCCGGACTTGCGGAAGAATTGGCGGCGGGTGAGGGCGCCATTGTAGGTGTCGAGAGGGTTCATGGCGGATCAGCGGGTGAGGGTTTCGTCCAGGTTGAGGATCTGGCTGGCGACCATTGTCCAGGCGGCCAGCTCGGGAGCGGGAATGTTCGTTGGAGCCTTGGTTTCTCCGACGGTGATGAGTTTCGCGGCCTCATCCGGCTTGGCGGCGTATTCGGTGAGGAGCTGGTCGAAGGAGGTTCGGATCACCTTGCGCTCTTCGGGCTTCGGCAGGCGGTCCAAAAGCCGCTGGGTGATGTAGTCGATGCGGCGATCCACGTCGGTGGACGAGCCGATGGCGCGGGCGGCGAGCTGGCGGGAGGCCTCCACGTACTGCGGGTCGTTGAGGAGGACGAGTGCCTGAAGCGGAGTGTTGGTGCGCTCGCGTCTGACGCAGAACACCTCGCGGGTCGGGGCGTTGAGGATTTCCATGGAAGGCGGTGCCGCGCTGCGTTTCCAGAAGGTGTAAAGCGAGCGGCGATAGAGGCCTTCTCCCTGGTCCTGCTTGTAGTTGCGGGTGTTCGACTGGTTCATCGCCACGGCCTCCCAGATGCCTTCGGGCTGGTAGGGCTTCACCGAGGGACCGCCGATCTTGTTGGAGAGGAGCTCGGACGCGGAGAGGGCGAGATCGCGGAGCTGTTCAGCATCGAGCCTGATTCGGGGTCCGCGCGAAAGCAGGCGGTTGAGGGGATCCTTTTCGAGTTTCTCCGGGCTGACATTGGCGGACTGCCGATAGGTTCTGGAGGTCACGATCAGCTCGAGCATGTGGCGATAGTCCCACTTTGATCCGATGAATTCGGAGGCCAGCCAGTCGAGGAGTTGTGGGTGGCTCGGGCGTGCCCCCATGATGCCGAAGTCCTCGGTGGTCTCGACGATGCCGGTGCCGAAGAAGTAGTACCAGGTGCGGTTCATGGTCACGCGGGCGGGCAGGGGATTGGCAGGGTCCACGAGCCAACGTGCCAGGCCGAGGCGGTTCTTGGGCGCGCCATTCGGCAGCGGGGGGAGGGCCCCTGGAGTGTTGGCGGTGACTCGATCACCCTTGGCGGAATAAACGCCGCGGATGAGGAGGTTGGCGAAGGGCTCACCGGGCTTTTCCTCCATCACGAGGGTGACCGCGCCATTGGATCGGAGCTGGGCCTGTTCGGTCTTGAGCTGGTCGAGCTTGTCATCGAGCTGGCGGTAGGGGGCATCGACCTGGGCGAGGAAGTAGGGGAAAAGCTTGTCGGTCTGTTCCTTGGTGCGCTGTTCCGGCGGGATCGAGACCAACTGCCGGAGGACGGCGGTGTTGGCGATGGCTCCAATTTCCGAGACGGTAAGGACCCTGCGGTAGAAGCGGAGATCCTGAATGGCGACGGGGCCGTTGAGTTTCGAGTCACCTTTGGCCCGGCTGCCGAGGGTGAAGGGGACCTTGGCCTCGATGTTTGCGCCGACGCTGTTGGGAGTGAGCTCGGATTTCTGCGCGACGCCATCGACGTAGATCATCATGGCCTGCTTGGCGGGCTTGGTGCCGTCGAAAGTGACCATCACATGCTGCCATTTGCCAG
>JAIXVN010000046.1 GCA_027483005.1 Verrucomicrobiaceae bacterium | reverse complement strand
GCCTGCCGGACCGAAGTCATGCCTTAATTGGAAGGCTGAAGTTTGGACTTGGCGGCCGCCACCTGCTTGAATCCTTGGGAACGAGGACTCTCGACCATAGACGGCACCGCGGGGCTTTTTGGGATGTTGGGGGGAGGGGGAGGCCGTTGCCAGTGGCCTGATGAGCGGTTCTGTGGAGGGTATCGGGATGGTGTCGATGAGGATGGTGAGAGGGTGCAAATGGTTGCCGTTTACGGCTTCAGCCCTCGGCTCGTTCGAGACGGGCCTTTAGTGTCTGCCAATCGGGCATGAGCTGACGGAGGAGGCCCCAGAAATGGCGTCCGTGGTCTGGATGTTTGAGGTGGCAGATTTCGTGGGTGATGACGTAATCGATGCAGGCGGAGGGCGCGTGGATCAGTTCAGGATTCAGGCAGATGGTGCCATTGGGGAGGGCGCTACCCCAGCGTTTGGGCATGGCGAGGAGGCGGAGTTTTGGTTCCGGCAGTTGCCGTTGGAGGCACCATTCCCGCCAGCGGGCGAGCCTCTTCCGAAACTGGGCTTCGGCGAGCCGTCGGAACCAGATGTTGAGTGCCTTCTTCACGGCTGCATCCGACAACTCGGGAGCTTCCACATGGATGCAGGGGCCGCGCAGGGCGACCCGTGTTTCCTTTCCGATGCTGAGTTTCAGGCGATACTGGCGTCCCATGTAGCGGTGGGTGGCACCGTTGACGTAACGGAGGGCAGGCCTCACTGCGTTGAGTTTGATGAAGGTGTTTCGCTGTGCATGGATCCATGCGAGGCGCTTTGCCACCTTCTGAAGGATAGCTTCCGGGGAAGCCGCGGCTGGCGCAGTGAGTTCCAAAGAGCCATCCGGCAGCACGCTGATGGCGAGAGTCCTGCGGTTCGTCCTTTTGAGCTGGGCCGGGCCTGCCGGCGTCTGAATGGTTCCGGTGTCAGACATCGTCCGTGCGGTGGATGGCGATGCGGATCACAGATTCGATGATAGCGTCCATCTGGGCGAAGGAGAGCTTGATGCCCTTCTGCTTCTGGAGCGCATAGAGGAAGTCATCGAGATCATTTTTCATGCGGTTCTGGGCGTCCATGTTTTCGCGCCATCGGACGACGGCGTGACGCCTGACGATGTCCTCCATACTGCACGCGGCTTCGACGAGAACCTGTTCGGCGACAGCGGCGGAGACCTCAGTGCCAGAGGCGTCTTCGGAATCTCCTTCTCTGACGACAGAGTCCTTGAGCGCGGGATTGGCGAGTTGCTCCTTGAGGGCACCAAAGAGGGCCCGCGAGAGGTCGCGGTTCTTGAGGATATCAGGAGCCTCCTGCGTGTTGCCGCCGCGGGCCTGTTCCATGACGTCCTTCACTTTGAGGAGATACTCTGCCTCACTGATGCGCTGAGCCTTGTAATCGTCGATGGCCTGCTGAAGCAGCGAGGAGAGCTTGCGATAGAAGAAGGGGTCTTCCTCCATTTTTTCGGTGATCGTTTTCTTGGTGCGGTTGGCGATGGTGTCGGCCTTGGCTCGGTCCGTCTGCATCCGCTCGACCTCTTTTTCGAAGGCCTCGCGTTCGAAGATGTTCACCGGTTCCACCACCTGAATGATTTCATCTGCCCGCACATAGGTGTTCAGCATCTTCTGAATCTGCTTTTCGTAGTCGCGGTAGTCGATCTCCTCGGCGTAGCGGATTTTCACGCTGGCACGGAGGTTCTGGAAGAAGGCGGCGTCCTGCTTGTAGCGGGCGGCCAACTCTTTTGGTGTGGCGTTCACCCAGTGGATACTGGAGAGCGCCATCTTGAGCACGCGGCAGAATGTGGAAAGCCGGGCGTAGAATTCGTCGCGCTTTTCCTTTGGTTCGAGGGCGAGTTCGAATTCTTCCTCGTCCTTCTTGTTCTTCACCTCCTTGAAGACGTCCCATACAGCATCGTGAAGGCCGGGCAGTTTCTTGAGTTCGCTGGCGACATCGGTGAGGGTGCCTTCAAGGTCTTCGTCGTCGAATTTTTCTTCGAGGCTGCTGTACAGCTCCAGGGCGTCATGGAGTTGCGTGACGACACCGTAGTAGTCGATGATGTAGCCGAAGTCCTTGCCGGGATAGAGCCGGTTCACGCGGGCGATGGCCTGCAGGAGGGTGTGCTCCCGCAGATTGCGTGCGATGTAGAGAACCACGTTGCGAGGGGCGTCGAATCCGGTGAGCAGTTTGTCCACCACGATGATGATCTCGGGTTCCTCGCCTTTCTTGAAGGCGTTGATGATCTGGCGGTTGTACTCCTTTTCGGTGCCGTACTTGGCCATCATGGCCTTCCAGAACAGTTCGACGCTTTCGTCGCGTTCGGCGGTTTGGTGTTCTTCGGTGTTTTCGATCTCGCCTGGTCCGGAGATGACGACTTCACAGCTAACCTTGCCGAACTGGTCGAGGAATCGCTTGAGGATGAGTGCCTCCTTTTTGCCTGAGGCGGTGATCTGGCCGCGGAAGCCGGTGCCTTTCCATTGGTGTGAGAAGTGCTGCGAGACGTCCCACGCGATGAGATAGAGACGGCTTTCGAGGCGGTTCAATTCGTCGCGCTGGCTGAACTTCCGTTTGAGGTCGGCCTTCTGTTCTTTGGTGAGGCCGTCGCACATGGCCTCGAACATGGTGTCGATGGGTTTCTGATTCACGTCCTGCATGACGTGTCGTCCCTCGTAGAGCAGCGGCACCACGGCTGCATCGGCCACGGCGTCGCGGATCGTGTAGGCGGGTTCGATGAAGCCGCCGAACTTGGTGGCGGTATTCTTCTCCTGCTTCATGAGCGGCGTGCCGGTGAAGCCGATGTAGCAGGCCCGCGGCAGCGCCTTCTGCATCTTGATATTGGCTTCGCCGTACTGGCTGCGGTGGCTTTCGTCCACGAGGACAAAGATGTCTTCGTCTTCGTTTTTGAACGTCTCGCTCGCGTTGGCGGCCGCGCGGAACTTGTCGAGCACGGTGGTGATCACGGGAACACGGTCATCGGCGATCAATTCCTGGAGGTGTTTTCCGGTTTTGGCCTGCTGAGGGTCTTTGCCGCACTGATGAAAGGTCTTCCAGATCTGCTCATCCAGATCAATCCGGTCGGTCACGAGGATGATCCTTGGATTGGGGATGCTTGGTTCCATGGCTAGAGCCTTGCCGAGCAGGACCATGGCGAGGGATTTGCCGGAGCCCTGAGTCTGCCAGATGACGCCGCCTTTGCGTTTTCTCTGGGCATCCCGTTGGCGGACGCGCTCAAGGGTGCTGCGGATGGCGAAGTACTGCTGGTAGCGCGCGATCTTCTTCACTGCGCCGCCCTCGTCGTAGATGATGAACTGGCGTGCCAGTTCGATGAGCCGCTCCGGGTGACATAGCGACCAGAGGAGAAAATCCTGACCGGTGGGCTCGCGTCCGTGGAAGGCCTGCTCCTCGATTTCGTTCTGGGCGAAGGCGAATAGACCCTTGAAGAGCCTCGCATTTTCCGCGGGCGCGAGCTGGCTGTTGACGACGGCGCGTACCTTGGCGGCAACGTCGTGCATTTCCCGCCATTTAGCCCAGAACTTCAGCGGTGTGCCGGTCGTGGCGTAGCTGCCCTCGTTCTTGTTGAGGGCGATCACCAGTTGGATGTGGGTGAAGAGTTGCGGGATCTCGTCGTCCTGCCAGTTGCGGATGGTCTGGCGCATGGCCTGCTCCAGCGAGGCCTTTTCCTCCGGGCGCTTGCACTCGATGACTACGAACGGGATGCCGTTCACGAAGCAGACGATGTCCGGACGCCGGGTTTCGTGGCTGCCGGTGCGCTCGACTTCAAATTCGGCGGTGACGTGGAAGGTATTGTTGCGGGGGTTCTGCCAGTCGATGTAGCGGAGGGTGAATCCCTTGGTCTCGCCGTCGATGGTCTGGTCGAGACTCTTGCCGAGGGTGAGGAGGTCATAGACCTTCTCGCTGGTGCGCACGAGACCGTCGTAGGGAAGCTCGCGCAGCGTCTCGATGGCCCGGGCGATGTTTTCATCCGAGAACGCGACTTCGCGACTTTTGAAGCTGACCTTGTTGAGGCGGCGGAGCTGCCCGGCCAGGACCTTCTCCAGGACGACCCGGCCCAGCCTCCCGCCTCGCTCCACGGCACATTCCTCAGGACTCAGGTAGGTGAAGCCGAGCTGCTGCAGCGTCCGCAGCGCGGGAATCTGGCTGATGAGGGCTTCTTGAAAGGATGGGGTCATTTAGAAAATGGAAATGAAGGATTGCAGGCCCAAGGCGCGTGGGTAT
>JAIXVN010000018.1 GCA_027483005.1 Verrucomicrobiaceae bacterium | reverse complement strand
TTCCTTCAAGCACAAGCGCAGCGGAGAAACGGTGTCGGTCATGTTAGAGACCGGCAGCCTGCTGCTGATGAAGGGCGAGACCCAGACCCACTGGCTGCACAGCCTGCCAAAGTCGAAGCGGGTCAAGGAACCGCGCATCAACCTGACGTTCCGACGGATGGTGGATTAGATCGTGGCGGCGTTTTCCAAACGCCAAGCCTCGTTGGAAATGGCATGGCGGATGGAATCCGCCGCCACGGTTTGATCACTCACACCGCCGCTAATCCCGAACGCACGAGCAGGGGCTCCAGTTCCGGATCGCGGCCCATGAAGCGGCGATAGAGTTGATCGACCGGAGCCGAGTTGCCCTTGCTGAGGATGTGCTCGCGGAAGGCTCTGCCGGTCTCTGGATTCAGCACGCCTTCCTTCTGGAAGCGCGTGAAGGCATCGGCATCCAGCACCTCGGCCCACTTGTAGGAGTAGTAGCCGGCGGCGTATCCGGTGGGGCTGCTGAAGAGGTGACCGAAGCGTCGCGCCATCGAGGCTCCGTCGGTCTTCAGCGGCGTGCGGTAGTTGGCGAGGATTTCGCGATCCACTTCATCGAGGTCACGGCCGAGATAGCGGTCGAGGTTGATGTGGAGTTCGAGATCGAGTTTTCCAAACGCGAGCTGCCGGATGAAGGTGGTGGCGCTCATGTAGTTCTCCGCCGCCTTCATTTTTCCATAGAGCTCGGACGGGATCGGCTCGCCGGTGTCGGTGTGGCGGGCGAAGAGATCGAGTGATTCGCGGTCCCAGCAGAAGTTCTCCATGATCTGCGAGGGCAGCTCGACGAAGTCCCAGGGGACGTTGGTGCCGGCGAGCGACTTGACCGTCACCTCGCTGAGAAGACCGTGAAGCAGGTGGCCGAACTCGTGGAAGACGGTCTCGACCTCTCCATGCGTGAGGAGCGCGGGCTTGCCATCGATCGGCGGCGACATGTTGCCGGTGATCAATCCGAGGTGCGGCTCAGTGGGGCCGCCGGTGTGGAGGCAGTTCATCCAGGCTCCGCCGCGCTTGGATTCACGCGGGTGCCAGTCGGCGTAGAAGGAGCCGAGATGGCGGCCGGTGGAGCTGTCGTGGATGTCGTAGAAGGTGACCTCCGGATGCCAGACCTCGATGGCGTCCTCGGGAGCATCGGCCGGTCTTTTACCACGTTCATAGTAGACCGCGTCGCGCTGCTGGATCGAGATGCCGAAGAGCCGTGACGAAAGCTCGAACATGCCGGCCATGACGCCTTCGACCGGGAAATACGGACGCAGCGCCTCGTCATCGAGGTCGAAGCATTCCTTGCGCTGGCGCTCGGCCCAGTAGCCCACTTCCCAGGGCTGGAAATCCTCGATGTCGGTCTTGGTGGCACCGGCCTTGTAAACCCGGAGCTGCTTGTATTCGGCGATGAAGGCGGCGTGGACGCGGGCGTGGAGGTCCTCGGTGAAACGCAGCGCGGTTTTTCCATCCCGGGCCATGCGGCGCTGGAGGGTGAGGTCGGCGAAATGGTCGTGGCCGAGGATGTTGGCCTTTTCCCTGCGGAGCTCGAGAATCTTCCAGACGCGGGCGGTGTTGTCATGCTCGCCGCTGGCTCCGATCGTCTGCGAGGCCTCCCAGACCTGGCGGCGGAGCTCATCGTCGTCCGCATACTGCATCACCGGCATCATCGAGGGACCCTGAAGCGTGAAGCGCCAGGCGGGCTTTTCCTCGGTGGCAAAGCCCTTTGCCTTCGCATTCGCCAGCGCGGCGGCCTTGGCGGAATCCGGCAGTCCGGCGAGGCGGGATTCATCCTCAATGACCAGCTCCCAGGCGTTGGTGGAGTCGAGGACGTGCTCGGAGTATTCCTGCGTGAGCTTCGAAAGCTCGGCCTCGATCTCGGAGATGCGGGCCTTCTGGTCCGGTGGCAGGTCGGCTCCGGACTGCATGAAATCGTGCATCGTTTCCTCAACAAAGCGCTGCTGCACCGGATCGAGCGATTTCACCGCCTCGCTGCGGCCGAAGGCTTTCAGCACCGTCCAGAGGCGGTCGTCGAGGGCGATCGAGGAGTAGAAGTTGGAAACGTCCGGCAGCATCGCGTTGAGCGCGGCGCGCTGGGCGGGTTCGTCGCAGACCGAATCGAGGTGGTTCAGCAGACCCCAGCCGCGACCGAGGGGCTCGGTGGCCTTTTCGAGAGCGGCGAAGGTGTTCTCGTAGGTCAGCGCCTCCGGATCGGCGGCGCGGACGGCTTCCAGAGAGGCTTCGGCAAGGGCCAGCGCGTGGCGGATGTCCGGCTCGACGGACTCAGGAGTCAGGGTCGACCAACGGACATGAAAGCGGGTATCGAGGAAGGGATGCATGGCGGATTGAGAGAGAACGGCGCTTTTTTGAAGGGATCGGCGGGAAATGGAAGAAGGGATCGGAGAATAAATGGCGGGTTGGGCGGTTCAGCCACCTTCAAGGCATCTGCCAGGAGTTTCGCGAATCTGGCAAAGCCCTTGCCCAGCTGGCGGTACACCTGTAAATATTCCTCCATGAAAACCACGATCGATCTGCCTGAGGAGATCTTCCATCGCGCAAAGATCGTGGCGGCCCAGCGCAAAACCACCCTGAAGGAGCTGGTGATCTCCGGTCTCACCCATGCCCTCGACACTCCTCCGGAGGATCAGGAGTCGAAGCGGAGTGAACGGGCCGCGCGATTGATCGAGACCTTGAGCAAGGGCCGGAACAAGGAATCGATCGGGCGCTTGAATCGCGACGAACTCCATGACCGCCAGCAACTTTTTTGACACCAATGTTTTCCTCTACGTCGTATCGGCGGCGCAGGAGGATGCGGCAAAGCGGGCGATCGCCATCAAGCTGATCAGCGAACTCGACTTCGCGATTTCGGTTCAGGTCATGCAGGAATTCGCGGATGTGGCCTTGAGGAAGAAGCGCCTCGGCGTGACTCCGGAGGAAGTCAGGGCCATGCTCACGGAGCTGTCTGAGAGCTATCCGGTGCTCTCACCGACTCCGGCGCTGGTGATCCGGGCGCTGGAGATTTCCCGTCGCCATCAGATCCGCTTCTACGATTCAGCCATCGTGGCCGCAGCCCAGGAACTCGGGTGCAGCACGCTGTATTCGGAAGACCTGAATGCCGGTCAGGATTACGGGGCGTCCGCGTCGTGAATCCGTTTGCGAATGCTTGATCAGGTCGTTTCGAATCTCCCCGCCTCTCTGTTTTTGCGGACCTTTCCTGCGGGAAAAATCGTGCCGTTCATCGCGAGATAGGTGCCAGGCGGCAGCGATTGCACGGCGCCGAGCGCGAGGCCGAGATTGAAGGTGGCATCGGTGGTGCGGAAGCGGGCGGGCGAGAGGGCTCCGGTGAGGACGATGGTTTTCCCCTGGATGCCGGAAAGAAACTCGCCGGTCTCGGCCATGGTGTCGGTGCCGTGGGTGATGAGGATGCGCGATTCCGGCTCGCGTTCGCAGGCCTCGCGGATCGTTTGCCGGTCGGCTTCGGTGAGCTCCAGGCTGTCTTTTCTCAGCAGCGAGATCAGCCGCCAGGGCACGGGTGACGGCGGACTCGTGGAAGACCATTGGCAGCATCGGGTCGCCGATCTCATACTTGGAAGTGGCGTCGAAATAGACCTTGTCGATGGTCCCTCCGGTGGTGAGGACGAGCAGGCTCATTTGGTGAAAAACCCGCGCTGTTTTTCGGAAATCCGCATCGCAAGGAGCTCCATCACGGCGAGCATGTCCTCCCAGACCTTGCGCTTGTCGTCATTTCCGGAGGTGCCGCGCAGCAGGTAGCTCGGATGGTAGGTGACACGCACCGGCACTCCGGCAAACTCATGCCAGGAGCCACGAAGCTTCGACACGGCCTCGTCGCGATTGAGCAGGCCCTTGGCAGCGGTGCCGCCGAGCGCGATGATGCAGCTCGGTTTCACGACCGACACCTCGGCGCGGATGAAAGGCAGGCAGCTCGCCATCTCCTCGTCGTTCGGTGGACGGTTGTTGGTCGTCTGGCCGGGCATCGACGGCCGGAACTTGACGATGTTGGAAATGTAAACCTGCTCGCGGGCCAGGCCCATGGCCTTGAGGATGTCGGTGAGTTTCTGCCCGGCGGGGCCGACGAAGGGCTCCTTCTGGCGCTCCTCCTGATAGCCAGGAGCCTCGCCGACCAGCATGATCTCGGCCTCGGGATTACCGACGGAAAAGACCATCGTGTTGCGCAGCGTGCCCAGCGAAAGCGCCGGAGCCCAGGTTTCCGCCTGGCGGCGCAGCGAGTCGATCTGCTCGGCGGGCGTGTAGCCCTCGATGCGGAGTTCAGAAGTGGCGGCGCTCGGCTTCGGCGCAGGCGCGGCGGCAAGGGAAATGCCAGTGCGCTCGGAAGCGACACGGGCAGCGGGAGCGGCGGTGGCAGGCGCTGCTCCAGCCGGCCGTTTCGAGCGGGCATTCAGCTCGCGCAGGACCTGACGCGACTCCTCATCAAGGTGGACATGCGTGATGCCCCGCGCCTCTTCAGTGCGGAGGAAATCAATCAGGGCATCGACCGGACGGCTCACGGCGCGACGCTAGCGGGCCGGGCGACACTGTGCAACGATCACCTCGCATTCCAATGCCGCGCCGGGCTTGTAGTTGCGATCCGGCTGGAATCTGCGAAAACTCCCGCCGTTTCCATGAGCGAACCTCCCCAACTTCCCGCCAAATACAAGGCTGCCCGCTGGTATTCAGGACCTCGTTTGTGGAGCACTCTGACCAGTGCCGCCCGTTTCGCAGGGGAAAAGACCCTCGTCACCGCGCTCACACTTTTCTACTGTCTCCAGGACAAGGACACCCCGCCCCAGGCCAAGGCGATCATCGTCGGCGCACTCGGTTACTTTATCCTGCCGACCGACCTCATCCCGGATTTTCTTCCCGGCGTGGGCTACAGCGAAGACATGTCGGCCCTCGTCATCGCCCTCGGCACGGTGTCCGCCTACATCAAGGACGAACACAAGGCGAAGGCCCGCGAGCGTTTCGATAAACTCCTCGGGAAACACAACACCCCGCCGCCCTCCGAATTTTCCTGAACGATTTCCGCTGAAACATGGTATCCACTCCCCGGACACGCTTATGATCCGCTCCACCCTTCTCCTGCTGGCTGCCAGTCTCGGCACCGCATTCGCCGCCCCGCGCATCGATGAGGAGGCGTTCGGAAAGAGCCTCGGTGGCTGGGACGGAAAGACCGTCAGCTACGCCCTCTCCGGCAGCAACTACCGCACCTTCAAGCCCGAGATCAGCCCCACGCCCGATGGCGGCTTGTTTGTCTCGATCCGCATCGACCACCTGCGCGGCCTGCTTTCCTCCAACGACCACGCGGTCCTGGAAATCACCATCTCGCCGAACGGACAGATCGCCTCCGCCCAATCCAGCCTCGCCCTCCAGGGTGTCTCCATTTCCAGCGAACTCATCCGCGGCAGCGCCAATGCCGGTGCCCAGGTCGGCGGCGTCGGAGCGGCGGTGAAAATCGGCGGTGATCTCGTGGCGGATCTTTCCTCGAAACTGCTCCGCGAGAAAATCGTCGAGGCCGGGCGCGTGTCCTTCCCCGCCGCCCTGCGCCACAACTACAACCAGCTTTACCAGGCGATCCGCACCGAAGACGGCAAGCCCGTGGCCCCTGCCCCAGCCCCGACTCCGGGTGCACCGACCTCCCCCGCGAAGGAGCCGGAAAAGCCCGCTCCGCCGGAGCCCGCCTCACCCGAACCTGCAAAGCCCGCGCCGGTGGAGCCACCAAAGCCGGCCGAGGGCTCGGACCTGAAGATGAATGCGTTTGGGAAGTGATCGCTTGGTGCGCTCCTTCGATGTTCGATGTTCGACGTTCGACGTTCGACTCCCTCACCCCCTCGGATGAAACTTCTTGTGCACCGCCTTCAGCCGTTTCCCTTCGACGTGGGTGTAGATCTGGGTGGTGCTGATGTCGGCATGGCCTAACAGCTCCTGAATCACCCGCAGGTCGGCTCCGCCTTCGAGGAGGTGGGTGGCGAAGGAATGCCGCAGCAAGTGCGGATAGACGTTGTGGTCGATCCCAGCCATCTGTGCCCGTTCCTTCACGATTTCCCGCACGCGATCCGGTGAAAGCGCGCCGCCGCGGACGCTGAGGAAGATGTGCGAGGAGGTTTTCTTTTTCACGAGACTCGGTCGCTCGTTCGCGAGGTAGTCCTCCAGCGCTTCCTTGGCTTTTCCACCGACCGGGACGATGCGGGTCTTGTTGCCCTTGCCGGTGACGCGGATGAAGTTTTCCTCGAAGTCCAGCGTCTCCAGTCGCGCCTGGCAGAGCTCGGAAAGCCGCAGGCCGGAGGAGTAGAAAAGCTCCAGCATCGTGTGATCGCGACGGCCGAGGAACTTCGAGCGGTCGATCGAATCCAGCAGCTTCGCCACGTCGCCGAAGTGGATCGTTTCCGGCAGCGACTTGTCGGGCCTCGGCGAGATCAGCGGCTCCGCAGGATCCATGGCCAGTTTGCCGCGCATCGCCATCCAGCGGAAGAACACCTTCAGATGCACCGTGGTGATCCGCAGCGAGGCGGCGGAAAGCCCGCTGTCCTTTCGCGCGGAAAGGAAGCGCGTCAGCTCGTCCACGCCGATCTCGGAAAGCGGCAGCTCCTGCTTCTTCATCCACGCCGCGAGGGCATCGAGCGTCTGCCGGACCGACGACTGGTAGGCAGTCGAAAGCCCGCGCTCGACCGCGAGATACATGATGAAGGAGTCGATCGCTGGTTCCATCGCCGTGGGGAGGGTCGGGCTGGAAGTTCCAAGTTCCAAGTTCCAAGTTCCAAGTTCCATTGCCCCTTGAAACTGAACACTTGAACCTGAACACTTCCCCCATGCGCATCGACATCGTCACGCTGTTTCCGGAGATCGCGCTCGCGCCCTTGAGCGAAAGCATCATCCAGCGTGCGCGGAAGGCCGGGCTGGTGGAGATCGCGGCGCACAATCTGCGCGACTGGACCACCGACAAGCACCACAAGGCCGACGACACCCTCTGCGGCGGAGGCCAGGGGATGCTGTTGAAGCCGGAGCCGATCTTTGCCGCGATCGAACAACTGCGGACGCCGGAGTCGAAGGTCGTGCTGATGACGCCGCAGGGAAAGGTCTTCAAGCAGGCGGTGGCGCGGGAGCTTTCCGCCGAATCCCATCTGATCCTGCTCTGCGGGCATTACGAAGGCGTGGATCACCGGGTCATCGAGCAGCTCGTCGATCTGGAGCTTTCCATCGGCGACTTCGTGCTGACCAACGGCGCGATCGCGGCAGCGGTGGTCACGGATGCGATTGTGCGTTTGCTGCCCGGGGCGCTTGGAAACGAGCAATCGAGCGTCGAGGAATCCTTTTCCGATCCGAACCTGCTGGAAGCCCCGGCCTACACGCGGCCGATCGACTTTCGCGGACTGGTGGTTCCGGAGATCCTGCTTTCCGGGCACCATGGAAACATCGCGAAGTGGCGGCACGAAAAGGCATTGGAACGGACGCGGGTGAACCGCCCGGATCTGCTGAACGGCTAAAAGTTGAAGCATTTCCAGTCTTCCGGACGTATAAAGCAGCGTTCCATGAGAAGAGTTT
>JAIXVN010000291.1 GCA_027483005.1 Verrucomicrobiaceae bacterium | reverse complement strand
GATCGTTGAATGGCAAAGGCGCGCTAGATGGGGAGAATTTGAACCGCCAAGACGCCAAGAGCGCCAAGGAAACTTCGAATGAGTGCCTCTGAAACCAGTTTCACTCCCCGCATCGCAATCTTTCATCGGTTTGACTTGGCGACCTTCGCGTCTTGGCGGTGAAAAAGCTCTTTGTTCCGGATTTTGCCATGATCCCTCCCAAGTGTAGGGACCCTGACGAAGTTCCCTGCTCGCATGGGTTGACCCCTGCGTCATTTTCCGGATGATCCGGCCCCGATCATGTTGTTCAATTCCTGGGAATTCCTGATCCTTCTTGGGATCACCTTCGCCGCCTACTACGCTCCCTGGAGCGCTGGACGCCATGGCAAAGCCTGGCAGGTGACCATCGCCCTCCTCGCGAGCGTGATCTTCTACGGTTGGGAGGATCCGAGGTTGCTGGGACTGCTGGCGGTTTCCTGCGTGGGAAACAGCATCGCCACCGCCCGGATCATCCTGCACAAGGTCAACGGCGATGAGGTCCGCGTGCGCCGCTGGGTGAGGCTGGCGGTGATCTTAAACCTGGCCCTTCTCGGAATCTTCAAATATGCCCCGTTCCTCGGCGGCATGCTCGGCGGCCTGCCGCCTTCCTGGGTCGCCATGTTGAAGGCGATCCCGCTGCCGATCGGCATCTCGTTCTACACCTTCCACGGCATCAGCATGATTGTGGACGTGGCTCGTGGAGAGGTGACGCGGGAAAGCGATGCGATGGTCTCCAAGGAAACGAGGTTCGCCAAGGGAGTCCGGGACATTGGCTTTTACCTGCTGTTCTTTCCCCAGCTGGTGGCGGGTCCGATCGTCAAGGCGAAGCAGTTCTGGCCGCAGATCGCAGCCAAGCGCCTGGAGGACATCCAGTGGGAACTGGTCCTTCGCTCCCTGATCGCCGGGTTCTTCCTGAAGATGGTGGCGGCGGATAATTTGGCCGAACAAACGGTGACCCTCACAAAGCCGTGGATCGTATCGGCCGGCCCCTTGGACTTGATTCTTTTGCTGTACGGCTACTCGATGCAGATATTCTCGGACTTTGCCGGATACTCCCTGATCGCGATCGGGCTGGCAGCCATGTTCGGCTATCGGTTCCCGATCAATTTTGATTTTCCCTACCTCTCGACGAGCATTACGGAATTCTGGCGTCGCTGGCACATGTCGCTCTCGGCCTGGCTCCGGGATTATCTCTACATCCCGCTTGGAGGAAACCGGAAAGGAGAGGCCAGGACCTATTTCAATCTGTTCCTGGTGATGTTCCTTGGCGGCCTCTGGCATGGCGCGGAATGGAAGTTCGCCCTCTGGGGGACCTTGCACGGAGTGCTACTCGGCGTGGAGAGATTCTGTTTCCGCAAACGCACCAGGGATCAGGCCTCCCTGCCGCGGCCCGCATGGCGGGCGGTGCTAGGCTGGTTCTACACCTTCCACGCCGTCACGCTGCTGTGGCTGACCTTCCTGATGCCGGACCTTCGCCAGATCGGGATCTTTTTCCAGGAGCTCATGATTCCTGGAAAGCTGCTGGGACCTGCCGTGTTCAGTTCGTTGGTTTTCGGCTCGATTGCCGTAGTTTACCATGCCTTCGGATGGTGGCGCGAGCATCGTGCCGATGAGTTCAACAGATTCCGAGGTAGTTGGCGTGAGTCCTTCGCCTATGGGATCATGTTGTTCCTGATTCTGACAAATTCCGGCGCACCCCAAGGCTTTATCTATTTCCAATTCTGATCATTCCGACTCGATGAATTCATCCAACAAATCGCTGCGATTCGGGATTGGCGTTTTGGCTTCCCTGTTTGGATGCTTTGGACTGCAAGCCATCGCCTTTTTCGGACTGCGCCTCGGCACCGGGAAAACGGAGTCCAACTATTTCAGCACGCTTAGCCGCTTTCAGGGAGCCTGTGCACCTGGGGCGGAGATCGCTGTCTCTGGGTCCTCGATCACTGGACGTCTGCCAGGTCGCGAAGCCGGCAACGAGGCAGTTGCCAATCTGGGATCCGATGGAGGCTCTCCATACGACGGCCTCATGCTGATTGACGAGGGTGTCGTGAGTCCGCCGCGGTGGCTGGTTCTGGAGACAAACACCCTGTTCAATGGCGTCGGGTACGCTGAAATGCCCGCCGTAAAAGGAGCTCGCGGGAAGTGGTTTGCAGTCGGTGGAAGCGTGCCCTTGGTGGGTGCTGCGGCGAGGCCTTCAGGCATGCTGTATGCGAAACTCCTTTCCAGAAATTGGAATGGGCGAGGGGAGCCGTTTCCCCTTCAGCAGCGTCCATGCATCATTGGTCCGGCAGATCCACCTGCCTTTGAGTTTACGGCCATCGAGAAAGATCGACTCACAGCGCTGAGTCAGATACTCTCCAGGATTCGAAAGTCGGAGGTTCGCATACTGCTTGTCAATTACCCCGCTGGCGCCATGAAGGCCCGCGAGACCGAGAGAATGAACGCCGCGATTGCCATCCTTTCGAGTGAGGCCCAGGCTCCCTATCTTGATCTGGCTTCTGCCATCCCGCGCGAGTCCCTGGTGTTCACGGACTCGGTTCACTTAGGCCCGGCCTCGGCATCTCGAATTCTTGATACCATCCGGGCTGCTTGCCTGTCATTGGAGACCCCCACCAATTAACCAACCGCGATTGAATGAAAACCGCCCTGATTGGATACACTGGATTTGTTGGCGCAACGCTAGACACATCGCTCAACCCAAGCTTCCGTTACCGCTCCACCAATATTGATGAAATTCGCGGAGAGTCCTTCGATCACGTCATCTGCGCCGGGGTGCAGGCCATGAAGTGGTGGGCGAACCTGCATCCTGCCGAGGATCTGGCCGGCATTGAAAAGCTTTTGGGCGCTTTGGCGGAGGTGAAGGCGGACCGTTTCACCCTGATCTCCTCGATTGACGTCTATCCGATTCCGCGTGGGGTGGACGAGACCAGCGTGATCCACAAGGAGGGTCATCACGCCTACGGATTGAACCGCCTTCACGTCGAGGAATGGGCCACGAAGAACTTTCCCGAGGTGGCGATTCTGAGACTGCCCGGTCTGTTTGGCCCCGGGTTGAAGAAGAACGTGATTTATGACATGATTCATGACAACGGTCTGGAGAAGGTCCACCCGGATGGAACCTTCCAATACTACGATACCCGGCGCCTCGCCGCTGACATTGATGCCGCGTGGGCATCGTCGATTCGGCTCTTGAACCTTTCCTCGGAGCCCATTTCCACATCGGAGATCCGCGATCGTTTCTTTGAGGGAAAGGTTCTCGGAGGGAGCGGTCCCGCTCCATCAAGCTATGACATGCGTTCCATCCATGCTGACATCCGTGGGGGGCAGAATGGTTACCTTTATACCAAGGCGCAGGTCATGCATGATCTAAGTGACTATCTTTCAGGAATAAGCCGCTGAAAAGAATTCCGATTGAATGAAAACTGATCCCACCAACCACTCCGAGACTGCCGAACCAAGCCGCATTTTGGCGCTCGATGGGATCCGTGGAATCGCAATCCTCGGCGTGCTAGTCGCCCACGGGTTGAGCCCTATCCAGACCGAGGCTCATTGGGCGAGTTTGTTCAAGGCCGTGCTTTCCTTTGGCACGTATGGGGTGGATTTGTTCTTTGTTCTTTCTGGGTTTCTGATTACCGGAATCCTTTTCAAGAACCACGGAGCGGGAAATCTGCTCAAAGTATTCTGGATCCGGCGGATCGTCAGGATCATGCCTCTTTACGTGGGCTTCTTGCTTGTCATGTATTTCATTTGTGCGGTTTTTGTTCCTGACAACATGACAAAGGTGCCTATTTGGGCCTACTTTCTCTATCTTCAAAACTTTTTTCTGGCGAGTGGGATTTCGCCGAACAGCTTCGGATTCGATATTACGTGGTCTCTGGTGATCGAAGAGCACTTTTACTTGATCTTCCCCTTTCTCATTGCATGGGCCCCCCGGAAGTATCATTTGCGAATCATTCTGGCAGGCTGTTTCATTGGCTTGCCGATGAGGCTGCTGGTCCATCCATGGCTAGAGAGTCATTATGATCTTGTGCGCTTAAACTCGCTTTTCCTGACAGGAAGAATCGACCAGCTTTGCGGTGGTGCATGCCTGGCATACATGCTGCATAGGCGAACTCCTCTTTCGAATCGGCCGTTTTCGCCTGTTTTCGCGATGGCAGCATGGATGCTGGTTGGCATTCTCTACGCACTAAAGATAAGGGAGCATCTCATCACGGGGATTGCCGGAGTGTTGACTCTCGGGACGCTTATCAGGGGCGGGTGTCCGGCCTTCGTCAAGTTTTTCGAAAGCCGCGTGCTACGCTTTTTCGGGCGCATATCCTACGCGCTGTACTTGTTTCATTCGCCTGTATTCTGGTATTCTCATCATCATCTTACTGGCCTCGCTTCATTCTTTGGAGTGCTTTTAGGTGCGGTTCTTGCAATAGCCTTTGCATGGACATCAACCCGCTTTTTCGAAGAGCCGCTGCTTGCGAAGGCGAGACAGTATCGTTATGCAAAGGCATGAGACAATGCTCGTTCCTTTGCCGAACGAGATCGGCGGAGATTTTAGGCATCGCTTGATGCGGAGTCTTGTCTGCGCGTTATGGATGATGGTCTCACTCTGGGTCGGCTGGCATGCAGTCGGGCCCGGGTTTCCGGATGGGTTCCAGAGCGTAGGCTCGACTTTCGGCGGCAAGGCCGGGCAACTGACCTGGCCGATGATGGGGGGGTTCGAGGGTTTCGACCATGCCTGGGGTTACCATTGGGTCGGCTGGCCGATGTTTCGATCCTTGATGGGGGCTTTCCTGCCGTGGACCGCCCTGGGCGACGGCATGGCACTGCACTTGTTGCGTGCTTTGGTGGCGATCTGGGTGGGTGAGTGTCTGTTCAGGCAGCTTCGCTCGGCAAGAGCCGCGTGGATCGGCATGCTCACAGTGCTTTTCAACCGGGGTTGGTTCTGCAGCATGGCATTCCTCTATCGACCGGAGACCATGACTGCCCTTCTGCTGTGGATGGCGGCGCTACCCTTGATCGAAAGGCAGGAGAAGCGCGGGCGAATCATGGACGGGCTGCCACTGGTGTCGCTTGTGCTGTTGCCCTTGATGCATCCGCTTGCCTGGCCGGCATCAATGCTGCTGGCGATCATGGGCTCCCTGACTCTCCGCCGATCTGCCGGGACGAGTCCATGGATCAGGCGCTCATGCCTGCGCTGGTGGCTTCCTCTGCTGCTCGGGCTAGGTCTGTTCGCGGCCTATTATCTGTCGAATCCGCTGCGAATGGCCCAGTTCAAGGACACGCTTCAAACCACTTCTTTATTCAAGTCCGGCATCGAGTCCACGGCGTGGCGACTGTTCCTTGGTCCGAAAAATGTCTTATTCTCAGGACCCGTGCTGGCAATTCTAGGGCTTTCAATCGTGGCTGTCCGCTTGGCGCCTGGTTCCATGAAGATCTGGATGTGGGACGGCCTTGGGATCTCCCTTGCGATGGTTCTGTTGTCCTTGATTTACCTGCTCATGTTGGGCCATCCCAACACCGGGCATGCGACCGTGATGGCGCCTTTTCTTGGCTACTCCGCCGGCCGATTGTTCGATTTGGATTGGCGTTCCCTCGTCACGCGTCGGCTGGTCCGACTGACCATGATTGGACAGGTGGCGGTGTGTTCATTGCCACTGCTTCTAACGGCCATTTCCTTCCTGTTCCATCCGCCGGCATCCCCGAGGAGTCGCGCGGTGGCCGTGCTTGATCTGGCGCTGGCATCGACCAGCGGCCGCGTGATCATTCCACTTTCCTTGTGGGAGGCCGCTGGCGGGGTCACCAGAGAAGATCGAGCACGCATCCGTTTCGCCACCTTTCCCAACTGGGTTCCGATCGAGCGCCGCATGGCTTACGAGCAGGACGTTCTGGACTCCTTGATGGAGGGGGATGTGCTCATTGCGGATGGCACTCCACCGGAACCAAGTGATCCTTCCAATGTCCTTCCGTGGCCACGTTTGGCCAAGCTGCGGGGTGAGGGCGGATGGATTAAACTCGGGGGCTTTGCCTCGATCACGAACATCACGCTTTCAATCGGACGCCTGCATCGTGAGGAGATGCTGCTTGGCCCCATGAGTGTGCTCCGCTATGAGGCTGCAAATTGAAATCATCATGACCCCGCTCTCTGTCTCCCACATTGCCTGGCCTCCTGAGAAAGAAGAGGAGATGCTCGCGATTCTTCGAAACGAGGGGGTGAGGGTCGTTGAGCTCGCGCCGCTGCGTGCATTTGGGAATCCACTTCTAGCGAATGAAGCCGAGGTGAAAGCAAAGGCGGAATGGTATCGTGAGCGGGGATTCCGCATTGGTTCCTTTCAAGCGCTTCTCTTC
>JAIXVN010000012.1 GCA_027483005.1 Verrucomicrobiaceae bacterium | reverse complement strand
TCATGGCATGGCCGGAGGCGAGGCCGTTCAGGGCCAGCAGGGCGAACAGGATCACCGCGATCCGGCGGAGCATTCCAAGCCATGCGTCGAACATCCACTGGCTATTAGCGATCAACTTTCGAGCTGGCGATCAGGAGTTCAGGAAATTTTTGCCAGCCAGTCGATCCGCCGCTGGAGCTTGAGTTGTCGCTCGGTGGAAGGATTCGGGTAGAGGATGGGATACCAGGCGCTCATCACCGCTGCCCGGGCAATGAGGCTGTGATGCAGGGCGGAGGAATCGATCAAGCCACCAGCCTTTCGATAGGCATCAAGGATGGCATCGGCGGTCTGATGATCCTCATCGAGAATCCGCGCATTCCAGATGATCGAGGCAAGATCCCATTCGACCGGTCCCAGGAAGGTGTCTTCCCAGTCGGTCCACAGCAGGCCGTCGGTGGTATTGAGAAGATTGCCGCCATGGGCATCTCCGTGGAGAGGCTGGAGCGGGAGGTCTTTCAGGGCAGCGAGCGAAGACGTCAACCGTTCATGAAAGAGCTCGAGGATTGAATGAGGAAACAGGCTCCGGCGTCCCAAGGTCTCTAACAGGTCGATCGTTTCAGTGAGAATGCCAAGTTCCGGCAGAGGATCGTTAGAGGACCGGAGCACTTCATGACAACGATGCAGCGTGCCGCCGATGAGTCCGGGATGAGGTTCGTCCTCCAGAATGGTGACGAAGCGCCAGAAGTTGATCGGATAGCCGAGGTGCTCATAGGGACCCGGAGGAAGATCGGGATGGAGCGGGATGACCGGCGCGCCATTTCGTGCGAGGTGCAGGGCGACGGCGTTCTCGCGCTCGAACCAGCTGGTGCCCTGCCGTGGGCCATCACGATCCATGACGATCCGTGCCACCAGCGTTTCGCTCAGCCGCAGAACGAGGGTGCTGCCGTGTTGGAGAACGTCGCAGCGGTCGGATGTGAGTCCATGATCACTTGCCACCTCGATCGCGGCACGGATGGGAAGATCCAGCTCTGACATTCCAACAGCAGATGTTCTAACAGAATTCATTCCAGCGGCAGCGTTCCCCTCATTTCAGTTCGGCGATCAGTCTGACCAGGGTGCGCACGCCCCAGCCGGTCGGGCCCTTGGGATAGAGGCCTTCCCAATCCGAATCGCCTTCACTGACTGCGGTGCCGGCGATGTCGAGATGGACCCATGGGGTGGTGGGCATCTGCTTCGGAGCATCTTTTCCAACGAAGAACGAAAGGTAGGCGGCCCCGACCTTGGTGCCCGCAAGTGCGTTTTTGAATGGATCCGGGGGATTGGTACCAGCGGGAAGCAGCACGACCTGGAGAGAGTCCTTGAGGCTGGGTTTGCCGGTTAGAAGTCGGATTGGTGAACTCATGAAGGTGAAGCTGGAAGGGGATAGAAGGATTCGTGGAAAGAGATTAGGAGAGGAACTCGATGGGGCTCACGACTAAAATCAGGTCAGATGAATTCATGATGGCGGTGGGTTCCCCGCCGCAGTGTCCGGTCAAGCGATCCTGATGCGGGGATTCGACTCCATCGTGGTCGTGCAGGATGCATTCGATTGGGGGTGGGATGCAATGGTCCGGAGAAGATCCGCTCAGTGGAAGGTTCGGACGCAGGTCGTTCCGGCCGCAGTAGCATTCCTCGTGGTGGCTCAAATCCCTACGGCCGCAGCGGGCATAAGGAAGGAAGTCCTTGAGATCAGTCTTGCAAGAAGCTCTCTGAGCGGTCGGGCACGCGATGTGCGATCCAAAACCTGCTGGCAACTCATCTGCCCGAATCCCATGAAATACACCTCGCTCACACTTGCGTCGCTTCTTGCCGCCGCTGCCGTCCTGTCAGTCACCAGTTGCCGCAACACCGCCCACGGCGTTGCCAACGACACCGAACGCAACACCAGGAAGGTGGGTCGCGGGGTCGAACGCGTCGGCAACAAGATCGGCCAGGGCATGGAACGCACTGGAGAAAAAATCCAGGATTCGACCCGCTGATGGTTTGGTTCGAGTTGAAAATGTCATTCGCGATTTGAACCAAACGACCGAACTTTTCCGGATGTCACTAAAACACAGAAAGCAGTTCGGCGTCTGGATGGATTCCCATCACGCCACGGTCATCGGTCATGCGGATGCCGCGAGTCGTTCGTTTTCCATCGTGGGCCATGTGGAGAATCCCATGACGGGAAACAATCCGGACGAGAAGACCGCCCATCACCATGAACAGGGCGCGCTGCATCATTTCTTCAAGGAGATCGCCCGCCACCTGACGAATGCCGATGAAGTCCATGTGACCGGCACTGGCACGGCTCAGGAGCAGTTCATTCATTTCCTGGCGGGCACTCCACCGTTCAAGAACACGGCCACCACCGAGGACACTTCCAACAAAATGAGCGATGAGGGCCTGGTGGGGTTCATCGACAGACGATTCAACTGAGGAGTAAACTTCCCGAATTCTTGAGGCGAGATGCAAGGCTGGTCCGCTGCGGACCGTTCTGGCGTTGCACCCTATGGACTCGACTCGACGCGACATTCTGAAAACCACGGCCCTCGGTGGCCTTGCCTCCTCCCTCGCCGGACTTCTTGGCGGCACCGGCACCGCAGATGCCGCCAACGGCCCGGTGACCCTCCCATCCGGTCACATCATTCGCCCGGATGTGCTCCGCCCTCGTCCGCGTCCCGCCGGACAGAAGCCCGTTCACACCCTCACTACCAAGCCGCTGGAGAAGGTCCGCGTCGCCCACATCGGTCTGAGCCGCGGGATGACCCATGTGAACGACTGCCTCAATCTGGAGTTCGTGGACGTGGTGGCGGTCTGTGATCTTCGCGCCGAGCGTGCGAAGTCCGCCGCTGACCGCTGCGAGAAGGTCCGTGGCAAACGTCCGGAAGTCTATGGAGGCACCGAGGACATCTGGGAAAAACTGGTGGCGCGTGAGGACATCGACGTCGTTTACATCTCCACCCCCTGGGCCTGGCATGTCCCGATGGCCCTTGGCGCCATGCAGCAGGGCAAGCATGCCTTTGTCGAGGTTTCCGCCGCCGTGACGGTGGAGGAATGCTGGAAGCT
>JAIXVN010000245.1 GCA_027483005.1 Verrucomicrobiaceae bacterium | reverse complement strand
TTCACAGCTTGGTCGCTGTGGAAAGGCCAGGTGGAGCTGCACGCATGGATGCCGCTGTATGCCGTATCCCTCACCTCGACCTTGCTCTATCACTTCACCGGGCTGGTGACCGGCACTGTGGTGAAAAACCGTCGCTGGGCCTTTCTGGTTTCGATCGGCCTGGTCTTCTGCCTCTACACCATCACGCCGCAGATGGCGAAGTTCGGCCTGGTGTTCTTCAAGTATCTGACGATCACCCCGGTCTTCGAGGAATGCCTGCCTGGAATCCTTCCGAAGACGGCTGGATCCGTGGTTTCGTCGGCCCAGCGCCTGCTGCCGACGGCGAAGTTCTTCAACCTCGATCTCCCTGAAGCAGCCTTCACCGTGTTCTCCCAAGGCGGCCTGATACTGACCTTCGTCATCATGCTGACCCGGCGCTGGAAGCGGGCCGAGTCCCATCTCCTGGGCAAGCTGTGGGCCCTGCTGTTCTTCATCTGGATCCAGGCGCTACTCCTGGGAAACGCGCTTCCTTTGGTGGACTCCGGAAATCTATTCCCCTCTCGCGGCTTCGCCCGGTATGCTCGTCTCGATTTCGACTGGGAGCCAAACCGCATGGAAGCCGTGGGCATGTCCGGCCTCTATGGGTTGGTGACACTCGTCCTGCTGTTCATCCTCGGCGGGATGATCACGCCGTCTCCAGAACATCAGATCCGCGGCTGGCGACGCGCGCGCAAGCAAGGCCGGAGGTCCCTGCCTTTCCTCTCGGATGCCGCCACCGGCTCGTGGTTCGTCGCACTGATGGCAGTCGCTGGAGCGGTCGGCTGGTATCTCTTCACGCGGGCTCTGGTGGAATCGAGGTGGTATCCCGGTCACATGGTGCCGCTCTCGACGCTGGGCTACTTCATCGCCGTCCTCCTGGCTGCCGGGCTTGGTTTTCAAGTGCTTCTGGAAACCAGAGGCGGCCGCGCCATCGGTCTGGCAACCATCGTCGTCGGGGTGGCTCCAGTGCTGGTCGGGGCGGTGATGATCGCAATCGGAAAATGGCTCTACACCCCCGCGTCTTGGGTGATCGGAGTTTCGCCGTTGAGCCTGCCACTTTACGCGGCGGGAAGCCTGCTCTCGCTTTCCGATCTGCCGGATGCGGTCGAACGGGCGGTGCCCCGGGCCTTCCATTTCTGGCTGCTGGTCGCGATCCTGGTCACGGTCTGGTTGATCACCCAACTGCGTGCCGCCCGAAAACGGATGGCCCAACGGATATTGGAGAATGAGACATAGGCCACGAGGAAAAAAGGGGAAACCACGAGAGACACGAACAGCACGAAGGCAGAAGCAGCGATCGCGATCTTCCTGCTCATCTGATGGATGAGTGCGCAGCCTTTCGGAGCTGCCTGATGATCGTGAAGCCTCGTGGGTTCCGCGGTTTGTATCTCAGGATTTCGGATTCAGGAGAGGCATTGCCCACCCGCAACGCATCTCGCTTCCGGTCGCACGTCGCTCCAGTGACGCTGGCTTGTCCCGGATGGAAAATGAGGGCCCGGGGCATTCCTGCCCCATGGCCAGTGGCTGCGACACGAATGTCGCCACCCCTCACATCTCCAGCAACAAGCGCGTCGGAGTTTCCAGGCAGTCCTTGATGCGGATCAGGAAGGTCACCGCTTCCTTGCCATCAACGAGGCGGTGGTCGTAGCTCAGGGCGAGATACATCATCGGACGGATGACGACCTGGCCGTTGAGCGCGACCGGGCGCTGCTGGATGGTGTGCATGCCGAGGATGCCGCTCTGTGGCGGGCTGAGGATCGGCGTGCTGAGCAGCGAACCGTAGGTGCCGCCGTTGGAAATGGTGAACACGCCGCCTTGCAGGTCCTCGATCGCGATCTTCCCTTCCTTGCCCTTCTTGGCGTAGTCGAGGATGTCCTGTTCGATCTGGGCGAAGCTCTTCTTGTCGGTGTCGCGCAGCACCGGAACGATGAGCCCCTTGTCGGTGCCGATGGCCACGCCGATGTCGTAGAAGTGGTTTTCAATGATGTCGGTGCCCTCGATGCGGGCATTGATCGACGGCACGTCCTTGAGGGCCTGAGCGACGGCTTTCACGAAGAAGGACATGAAGCCGAGCTTCACGCCGTGCTTCTTCATGAAGTCCTCCTGGACCTGCTTGCGGAGGTCCATCACGGCGGTCATGTCCACCTCGTTGAAGGTCGTCAGGATCGCGGCGGTCTGCTGGGCATTGACGAGATGCGTGGCGATCTTGCGGCGCAGCATGCTCATCTTCTTGCGGGTCGTGCGGCCATCGCTGGAAGCCTCCGGAGCGGTGGCTTTCTCAGCAGGTGCGGGGACCAGCGAAAGATCGGGCTTGAGGCGTGGAGCGGTCACGCCGGTGGCAGCCCCGGGAGCAGGAGCCACAGGGGCGGGCGCTGGAGTTGCCGGAACCGCAGCCACCGGAGCCGGTGCGGAGGCCGGAGCTGCGGGAGCGGGCGAAGCCGAGCCGACTTCAATGCTGGCGATGATGGCACCGATGGCCACCTCCTCGCCTTCGGGGATGAGGATCTTGAGGCGACCGGAAGCCTCGGCTTCGAGTTCATTGGAAACCTTGTCGGTCTCCAGCGTCACGAGCACTTCCCCCTTCGTCACCTGATCGCCATCCTTCTTTCGCCAGGCGGCGACATTGGCGGAGGTGATGGATTCACCGGCAGCCGGAACCTTGATGAAGACCACCTCGCCGGAAGTCGCAGCCACCGCAGCGGCCACGGCAGCAGGTGCCGGAGCGGGCGCAGAGGCCGGTGCGGCGGAAACAGCACCTTCCTCGATGCGGGCGATCACAGTGCCAATCGAGACCTCTTCGCCCTCTCCGACGATGATCTGAAGCGTGCCATCGGCCTCGGCCTCGAGTTCATTGGAGACCTTGTCGGTTTCGAGGGTCACGAGCACCTCGCCCTTGCGGACGGAGTCGCCGTTGGCCTTGTGCCAGCGGGCAACATTGGCGGAAGTGATGGATTCGCCGGCGGCGGGAACTTTGACGTCGAGTGACATGATGGAGAGGAGGCGGGTTGGATCGTAAGGAAAAGGAATCAGAGCGTGAAGGCATCGCTGAGCAGCGCCTTCTGTTCGCGGTAGTGCATGGCCTTGGACCCGGCGGCCGGGCTGGAGGCGGACTCACGTCCG
The DNA here is from genome assembly GCA_027483005.1 of Verrucomicrobiaceae bacterium. Taxonomy (GTDB): domain Bacteria; phylum Verrucomicrobiota; class Verrucomicrobiia; order Verrucomicrobiales; family Akkermansiaceae; genus Luteolibacter. Next base: position 3,321 of record JAIXVN010000245.1, on the reverse strand, counting down.
GCGTAGAGGGGCTTCTTGCCGAGGATTTCCTCAAGGCGCGGCGCGATGTAGGTCCAGGCTCCCATGTTGGCGGGCTCTTCCTGACACCAGACAAAGGTCGAGGCTTTCGGATACTGGCTGAGCAGGGCGACCACCATCTCGTTGTTGAACGGATAGAGCTGCTCGACGCGGAGGATGGCCGTGTTTTCGACACCCTTCTCCTCGCGCGCGGCGGCGAGATCGTAGTAAACCTTGCCCGAACAGAAGACCACGCGGGTGACGTTGCTGACGTCGCCGAAGGCCTTCGGGTCCGGAAGGATTTCCTGGAAGCAGGTGCCGGGGAGGAACTCGGACTCCTGGGAGACCGCCTCGGCACGGGTCAACAGGCTCTTCGGGGTCATCACCACGAGCGGCTTGCGGAATTCACGACGCTTCTGACGACGCAGCGCGTGGAAGTACTGGGCCGGCGTGGAGAAGTTTCCGACGATCATGTTGTCCTCGGCGCAGAGCTGGAGGAAACGCTCAAGACGGGCGCTGGAATGCTCCGGTCCCTGGCCTTCGTAGGCGTGCGGCAGGAGCATCACCAGGTCGCTCGGGGTCTGCCACTTCGACTCGGCGGAGGAAATGAACTGGTCGATGATGACCTGCGCACCGTTCGAGAAGTCGCCGAACTGGGCTTCCCACATCGTGAGCATCTGCGGATAGCCGAGGGAGTAGCCGTAGTCGAAACCGAGCACGGCGAACTCGGAGAGCAGCGAGTTGTAAACGCAGAACTTTGCCTGATCCGGTGCGAGGTGCTCCAACGCGATGTGGCGGGCACGCGTTTCGTAGTCGTAGAACACCGCGTGGCGATGCGAGAAGGTGCCGCGGCGGCAGTCCTGACCGGAAAGGCGGACCGGATTTCCCTCCATCAGCAGCGAACCGAAGGCCAGCGATTCGGCGAAGGCCCAGTCGATCGGGCCGCCGTTGTGCAGGGCCTCGATGCGGCGCGGGATGAAGCGCTTGGCGAGGGTCGGGTTGAGATTGAAGCCTTCGGGGATGGTGGTGAGCGTTTTCCCGATGTGCTGGAGACGGTCACGCTCGATGCCGGTTGGAACCGGGGCGTGGGTGTAGGGGCACTGCTCGATCGCGGTGGAGCCGCTGAAGACCGTGCGGTCGCCGGACTCGGTGAGCTGGATCATCTGCTGATGACCGGCCTCCAGCTTGTCCCAGATCGCCTTTTCGAGTTCATCGGCAGCGGCCTGGGAAAGCACGCCCTTCGAGACGAGTTGAGCCTTGTAGATCTGACCGATCGTCTGGCGGGCCTCGATCTTTTTCGCGATGTGCGGCTGGGTGAAGGCGGCCTGGTCGTTCTCGTTGTGGCCCTGGCGGCGGTAGCAGTACATGTCGATCACGATGTCGCGACCGAACTTCTGGCGGAACTCGAGGGCGAACTGGGCCGCCCAGTAGAGTTCCATCGGCTCCTCGCCGTTCACGTGGAGGATCGGGGCCTCGATCATCTTGGCGACGTCCGTGGCGTAGGCCGAGGAACGCGCATCCGCCGGCATCGTGGTGAAGCCGATCTGGTTGTTGATGATGAGGTGGATGGTGCCGCCGGTGCGGTAGCCCGGGAGCTGGGAAAGGTTGAGCAGCTCCGCGACCGAACCTTGTCCGGCGAAGGCGGCATCGCCGTGAAGGAGGACCGGCAGCACGCGCTTGCGGTCGGTGGCGGCGCCGTCGTCGCCGAGGATGCGCTGGCGGGCGCGGGCCTTGCCTTCGACGACCGGGTTGACGGCTTCCAGGTGGGACGGGTTGGCCGCGAGGCTGACGCGGACCTTGCCATCGGGCACTTCGCGGATGCTTTCGTAGCCGAGGTGGTATTTCACATCGCCATCGCCCGCGACGAGATCGGGGACGTAGTTTGGCGTGAATTCGTAAAGGATCGTGGCCAGCGACTTGCGGACGAAGTTCGCCAGCACGTTGAGGCGGCCGCGGTGGGACATGCCCATTTCAATTTCCAGCACGCCGAGCGAGGGCGACTTTTCGAGGATGGCGTTGAGCACCACCATCGCGCCTTCTCCGCCTTCCAGCGAGAAGCGCTTTTCACCGAGGAACTTCTTGCCCAGGAAACTTTCAAAAGCCTCCGCCTCCAGCAGCCACTTCAGAGAGTGGATCTGGCGTTCGGCCGGATCGGCCTCGCGGCGGGAGTGGGCCTCGATCCGCTCGCGCACCCAGTGGCGGACGGTCGTGTTGTGGATGTGCATGAACTCGAAGCCAATGAAGCCCGAGTAGATGTTCTCCAGCGCGGCGATGGTTTCGCGCAGCTTCATCGATTCGCCGTGAAGCAGGAAAGGATTCGCGACCTCGCGATCGAGATCGGCTTCCGTCAGGCCGAATTGCTCCAGACGAAGGCGGGGATTGCGCTCCGGGGCGTCCTCCAGCGGATTGATGCGGGCCTGGGTATGGCCGAGCGTGCGGTAATTGTAGATCAGGCTGACCACTTTCCCATAGAGCGCGAAGTCGGACGCCGGGGCAGCTGCCGGAGCGGAAACAGCGGCCTGAGCAGGTGCGGCTGCGGCTCCGGCCTGCCGGAGTTGGGCGGATCCGAGTTCGAATCCCTCGAAGAATGCCGACCAGGTCGGTTCGACCGAGCGTGGATCTTCTGTCCATTTGGCGTACTGTTCTTCGAGCAAGTCCGCGTTGAGGCGGGCAGAAACCGATGAGTTCATGGGGCTTGATTGGGAAAGCCGGAGGGTCGGGCATGATTTTCTCGCTTGGCCCCCCGCGCGCAGCGCTTAGTTAAGGGGCCGCCCCCGACACGTCAACCGCTCAGGGCGGTTTTTCACACACCCAGCCGAGTTCCGCCATCCATGATCGAAGTCGTCAATCTCACGAAGCGTTTCCCCCGCCACGAAGCCGTGCGCGGAATCTCATTTTCCGTCGAAAAAGGCGAGATCATCGGCTTCCTCGGGCCGAACGGAGCCGGCAAGACCACCACCCTGCGGATGCTGACCGGTTACCTCCCCCCCACCTCGGGCACCGCCAGCGTGGCCGGGCACGACGTTTACCGGGAGTCCATCGCCGCCCGCCGCAGCATCGGCTACATGCCGGAAAACGTGCCGCTCTACGACGACATGCGGGTCCGCGAGTATCTCCGCTTCCGCGCCAACCTCAAGGGACTGGGAAATCGCGAGGCAAAAAGCCGGGTCGAGGAGGTCATCGAGACCTGCGGACTGGATTCGGTGAAAAAGAAGATGATCAGCGTCCTTTCGAAAGGCTACCGCCAGCGGGTCGGTCTGCCCGATGCCCTGGTCCATTCGCCCGAGCTGCTGCTCCTCGCCGAGCCGACGAACGAGCTGGACC
>JAIXVN010000017.1 GCA_027483005.1 Verrucomicrobiaceae bacterium | reverse complement strand
GAGGGCATCCACTGCGAAGTCGGGGACTTTGGCGAGGTTCGGCGTGGACGTGAAAGTGATCCTCGGCGCACCGGGGAAGGTCTCCGAGGGCAGTCCGGCAAGGAGACGTTCCGAGGAGAAGTTCAGCGACAACGAGGCGGCGCGCGGCGAGAGGTCCCGCTGGTTCGGCCCCTTGAACACCGATCCCTTGAGGCCTCCGTCCACGACAATGGCTCCGGAGGAGATCTGCAGGGTGCCACCTGCCCCACCCTGGGAGAATCCCTCCTGATATCTCATTCCGTTCTGGGGCAGCGGATTGAGATAAGTGAGACTTGTTCCCCACTTGTTGCTGGTGGTCGTGGTCGATGCACCAAAGATTCCGTCATACACCCGGTCAGGCGTGGCATCCGCCAATTCGAAGATCTGTCCGTCCGCCACCACGCGTGAGGTCTTCACGGCTCCGCCCGCGTAGTTCACCCAACCGCCGGAGACGTCGATCGTGGCTCCATCCCGGATGACCACGGCCTCGCCGGAGTTCAGCTTCACCGTTCCGCCAGCGGTGGTGAGTTCACCGACGGTCCGTTGCACCAGATTCGCATATCCGGAAACATCGGCCAGCGGGGTGCCGATCCAGGTCCGGCCCTCGAAGCTCCCGGTCTTGGTGATGTCCACGTAGAGGGTCGCACCGCGCAGGGGCCCGTTGCGCAGCAGTGGCGAGTTCGCAAGCTCGGTGCCGCGCAGCTGGACCTCGACGATGTTCGACGCCACGGAAGACTCCACGTCCTTCGATCCGGAAACATCGATCAATGATCCGCCGTCGAGATCGATGCGTCCTCCGGAGCGGAAGAACAGATACTGGGGTGGACTGGAAGTGGTGGTCGAGGGCTGGGGCAGCCAGGTGCCGACGTTGACCGTCACGTTCGCGTTCGGAGCATAAAGCAGCGAGTTGTTGTCAAAGTGGACCCGCTGGCCGGTGGCGTTGATCTGGGACGACAGCGCCAGTTGGCTGCCCACGACCTTTTCCTTGCTGGAGAGCTCGGGAAGAATCCGGGTAACGCTGTTGGATCCGAATGTGATCGTGCCGGTTTCCCGATTCAGGAAGGAGGGCCCGAAAGAGCTATCGGCAGCCTTGTAGGCGATGTTTCCGATGGCTCCGTAGTTGGCGATGAGATCGATCCGGCCGTTGAGCGAAACCGAGGTGGTGCTGGTAATCGCGCCGAGCTGGTTGAGCGTCTTTCCAGCAAGCATGATGTTCGCACGCGGCGAGTCGATCAGGCCGGTGTTGGTCGCGGTTCCCGCATACGGGGAAAACGTCGAAAGCGGATCCACCACGGCACCGATGTAGGTGTCGAGGCCGCGCAGCGAGGGATCGCTGGAGCTGTGTGCGTCAAAGGCCACCTGAAGGCCGGCCGCGAGGATGGTCTGCCCGTCGGGAGTCGAAATCGTGCCGCCGTTATTGACATTCGGGCCGATGAGCGCGATCCGCCCACCCACTTTCTCGGCGGTGGTCGGAGCATTGAGCTGGGCTCCCGCCTGGACGGTGACATCGCCGATCTTCGTCGTTGGACTGACACCGGGATCGAAGGCGGGCGTGCCGTTCGCACCGGCTGTTAGAGCGATTGCGGAGAAGAGGAACTGCTGGTCGGGATTGTTGAGCAGGCCGCGCTCGATGAGGTTGTCATTGATCGGCAGCGACGACGCCACGAGCGTGCGCGTGTTGACCTTCGACGATCCACCGAAGAGGATGCCGTTGCGGTTGATGATGTAAACCTGTCCGGGCGATGAGATCGTGCCGAGGATCTGGGTGGGGTTGGTGCTGGGGTCGTTGACCTTGTTGAAGGCGATCCACTGGCCGACGTTCGAACCGCCGGCGCTTTGGTCGAACTTGAGGTCGGTGTTCTTGCCGACGTTCAAGGTTTCCCAGTTGAGGATCGCCTGCTGGGCGGTTTGCTTGACGGTGACCTCGACGCGGCCAGTGCCGGTGTTGGTGGTCCGCGTGGGTCCATTGGCACCGACCCAGAGGGAGGGTGTCGTTGGAACCCGGGAGTCCACCTTCAATCCTCCGGTCGCCAGGCCATCGGGCACGTCGGGAAGCACCTGCGAGGGCTGGTTCGGATTCTGGCCGAGGTTGTTGGCACCGGAGGTCGCCAGGCTCCTCGCCGCCGCCTGCATCGCCTGGACCGCTTGAACCGCCTGCGTGGTACGGGCGAGACTGTCGTTGGTCCGACCGGCATTCGGAGTGATCGGCGGCGGGGTGTTCAGGCCCGAACTCGTTCCCGGGGTGACGGCACCGGCATTCCCTCCTCGAAGGATGTCCCCGGCGTTGACCACGATGGTGGTGGCCAGCGTGCAGATCACGCTGGTGTGGAGGGCGTGAAGACGGAGAAAGCGACGGGAGAGAACAAGGCGACGAGGCTTCATTGGGAAAGGGAAACTGGAGGTTTCGAAGCAGCGGATATCGGCAACCCAGTGTCGTGAGTTACGATCGGAAATGTCGGAAGCAACCGTGAAAGGAAATCGCTGATGACTTGATTGATCCGCCCTGGGCAGAGCACTGGATCTCTGAAAGTTGATTGGAGCAAAGCCGGATCACGGCTTCGGGGTCTGGGCAGGCTTGGCAGGCTCCGGCTTGATGCGGGAGTCCTCGAGCTTGTCCCGCGAATCCTGAACGTAGGTTTCAAGTCGGGCACGGGTGACGCCGGTGAAGGGCTCACGGGCGGCGAGGGCCTCGCCGACCCCGAACTTTTCGTAGCGGGTCAGGATTTCATTTCCGAGTTTGAAGAGGGCGAGATTGTTCGTCTTGTGATCGCGGATCTTCGCCTTCAGCACCGAGTTCTCATCGGCAAGTTTCACGCGCTCAGCCTCCTTGGCACGGGCCACCTCGACTGCCTTGGCATAGCCGGCCTTCCACTTGTCGAGGGTTTCGGTGAGCCGGGTCAGCTGGGCATCGAGACTGGTCGCGCGGGTGGTGAGGTCGTTGATCGACCTCTTCGACTCCTCCTGGTCGCGGGCGGCGTTCTTGGTGAGCAACTCGACCTTGGCGGTGAGCTCCTTGATCCTGGCCTCCGAGGCCAACTGGGCTGCCTGCAGGGTGGCGCGCTCGGTCTGCTCGTTGCGGAGTTGGAGCATCGTGTTCTTCAGGGATTCGCGGAGCTTGGCCTCGACAGCACCGGCTTCCTCGGGGGCGGAGAACGCCGGGGAAACAAGGGCCAGGGGCAACAGCGGCAGGAGAAATGATTTCATGGGAATATCTGTTAGAACTTGGCGTTGAGATCGAACTGGAGGATGTCGCTCTTGAGGATCGGCCCTGCGATCTGGTTGGCGCTCATCCAGCGCACCCCGAGGCGAACGGACTGGGAGAAGGCCATGGTGGCCCCGAGCGTGAAGCCCTTGAGGTTGGTGCCGCCGCCACCGAAGACGGACTCGGTGAATCCATCGACCACCGCATCGGACTCGACGTAGCGGTATCCGAGAAAGGTCGTCCAGTCGCCGAACTGGTCCAGTGACGCATCGCCGACCTGAAGGTTCACAAACCAGGCGGTGTCTCCGCCCTCGTACACTCCGGGAGCTCCGGCGCCACGGTTGTTGACGGCGTTGCTTGAGAGTGCGGATTCGTCGAAGGCGAGGTTCTTGATGAAATCCCCGACCAGCGAGACGCGCACCGGCTCGTATCCGTCGTAGTCGAGACGCCCGGTCACCGCCAGATCCCGGAACGGTGTGGCGAGTCCGTAGTACTGATACTGGAGGGTGGTGCCGAAGCCGTTCGCCGCCGTCGGCGTGATGTTGCGCAGCGCCATGTAAGTGTTGCCACGTTGGGCGAACGCGGGCCGGGTCCAGTCGGTGCTGCCGGCATCCAGGGGATTGAGCGGCACGAAGGGATCCGAGAGCCTGCCTTCGATGTTCTGGAAGTCATAGTAGGCGACGGCCAGCTTTGCGGTGAGGTCATCCTGGATCTTCCAGTCGATGCCGACCTGCGCGCCGTAGAGCCACTTGTCCGAGGTCTCCACCTGCTTGCCGGATTGGGTGGAGGACAGGTTGTAGTTCGGGTTGAAGACCGGGAAGGCACCGAGGGTGACGAAGGACTTGATCGTATCGGTCACTTCAAATTTTCCCTTCAGCGCGAAGCCGTCATGACCGACGTCCTCGTCCCACATGACCTCGGAGGAGAAGAACGGATTGTCAAAACGACCGACGAAGGCGGAGAAATCGGAGTAGGGCTTGTCGCCGAAATCATAGCGGAGGAACGCGCGGTCGAGCCAGATGGCATACTTCGCGAAGCCAGGCCCCTGGCCAAGGGTCTGGTTGGTGGAAATGGGGCGGTTGTCATCGCCAGTGGCAAGCCGGAAGCCAGCAGTGAAGCTGTCTCTCAGATCGATCTCAGCCCCGAGGCGGAAGCGGATCCGGGTGCGGTCGCGGTCTTCATTGACATTGTACTGGGGCGAGAAAAGCGTGCCGGCGACATCGAAGGGCAGGTCGCTGTTGATCGCGTTGAAGTTCGGGAAAGCTCCGACGGCATTGCCTTCCGGAAAGGTCGTGGCCTCCTGCCGAAGACGGAAGTCGCCATAAAGCTTCATGCGCTGGGCCCAGGTGGGCAGCGGGCTGGCCTTGCCGAATTTTCCAGCCCGGGCCTCGGCCAGCACGTCGGCCTTGATCTCGTCGCGGATCTGCGTCTTCACGGTTTCCGGCACGTAGTTGACGCTGACGGATTCGTCGGTAACCGGTTGGGCGAGTTCCTGGGCAACAGCAGCCTGCACTTCCGCCTGCTGCTGGGCGCGTGCGGTGGCGGCATCGGACTCGGCACCCTTGATGAGTTCGGCCGCTTCCTCTTTCGAAAGCACGCCCTTCTGCACCAGGCGATTGATCAGGTTGAGCGTGACGTTCTGGGTGGGCGTTGGCGCAGCGGGCGTCTCTGTCGCCGGCAACGGAAGGACCGTGTCGGCAGGCAGCGCATCCAGGCCAGGAAGTTGGTTGGCAGGTGGAACAAGCTCGGGAGCGGCCTGTTCCTCCGCGGCGCCAAGCGGACGGACACCCCCCAGCAAGGCGAGCATGGGGACGAGGCGGCGGAGAAGAAGATGATCGAACTGAAGCATGAGGGTGGTGGTGGGATCAGTTTGCCTTGCGGGCATTGAGACGGAGCTGGATGGGCATGGGCATGCCCTGTGGGGGCGCTTCCCGAAGTTGGAGGCCGGTGAGGATCTCGTTCTGGATCGTCTGGTCGAGGCCGGGATCACCAGAGGTGCCGATCAGCCTGGCGCGGGTGACACGACCGGTGGAATCCGCCCAGATCGCGACGCGGATGGAAAAGCGGGCGCTGCGGGTGCGGGCGTTTGATTGAAGGGCGGTGGCGATGACCGACTGCACCTGGCCCGCATACCAGCCAAAGCGGCTGCGGTTCTGGTTGGAGCCGTTGCCGGTTCCGGTGCCGCCTCGTCCGGTGCCCGATGGCCCGTAGCCGCCGGGGCCATCTCCCGCCGCCAGACCGAGATCAGGAGGGCTGTCCGCGGGGGCTTCCGGGGTCTTCTCGGGCGGGGCTTCCACCGGATTGGTCTCTTCCACGAACTCCTCCTTCTTCTCCTCCTGCGGTGGAGGTTCCGGCTGCGGAGGCGGTGGGGGCGGAGGCGGTGGAGGAGGCACCACCAGATCGATGCTGACCGTTCTCTCCTGAGGCTTCCGCTTCTCTGACTTGCCGCACGAAACCACACCGCCGAGCGCGATCACAAGGATCAGCGCGGAGTTGAGTCGGACGATGGGGTTATGATGAAGTTTCATCAGCAGTTAAGGGTTTTTCCTACTTGCGAGGCTGGGTCGCGAGGCCGATCTGGGTGATGCCGACACGACCAAGCACATCGAGCACATCCATGATGCCCTGATACTGGGACCCGCGGTCGCCCCGCACCACAACCGGCAGTTCGGGCGTGGCCGCCTTGAGCTGGCTGAGTTTGCTTTCGAGTTCTGAAATCGTGACCGGCGTGGTGTTGAGGCGGATCTTGCCTTCGTTGTCGATGGTGATGGCCTGGGTCTTCGGGGCATCGAGCTTCGCGCTGGCGGGCTTCGAGCTGGCGCGCGGAAGATCAACCTTCACGCCCTGCACTCCGGCGGTGGTCATGATGATGAAGATCAACAGCAGCACGAGGTAGAGATCCACCATCGGCGTGACATTGATGTCGTCGTAGCTTTTGTCGTCAGCGGAAGCCATGGCGGGATTCAGTGCTCCTTGACGGAGGGGGCGTAGGGCGAGTTTTCACCTTCGGGCGGATAGAACTCGGCCATCCTGGCCACGAAGTCATCGATGAAGACCTGCATCAGGCCGATGGACTTCTTGATGCGGCTGTTCAGGTAGCTGTAGATGAACAGGGCGGGGATCGCGACGACCAGACCCACCACCGTGGCGAGAAGGGCGGAGGCGATGCCGGGCGCGATCGAGTTCACATTCACCTCTCCTGATTTCGCGATGATGGCGAAGGTGATCATCACGCCCACCACCGTGCCGAGCAGTCCAACATAAGGGCCGCCGGCGATGCTGATGGTGAGATAGACGAGACCGTCGGTGAGACGATGATTCTCTTCGACCAGTCCGGCATCGAGCGAGGCCCGGATGGCGTGGATGGATCGACCGGAAAGACCTTTCGTGCGATCCTTGTCCCGTGCCAGACGATGGCGGATCTCGTCGGAACCGATGTGATAAAGGTGGTAGAGGGGGGATTTCTCGATGAGAGCGCGCTTCGAGGGCTCGACTGACCCACCGAGGCTGCCATGGTTGAATTCGCTCCCTTGGTCGAGCGCAGTCAGGTCGGCCGAGAGGGTTTTCCACTTTTTCAGGAACTCCCTGGTGCCCTTGTCGATCGAGTTGAGGTAGGCGAACTTGCGGATGGCGACGGTCCAGCCGATGACGATCATGATGGCGCAGATCCCGATGGCGATCCAGCCGTCGAACATCATGTTGCGGGCAATGTCGCCAAAGAGCGAGAGGTGCTCGACAAGGACGCTCTTCGGCTCGCTCCCCTCTCCTTCCACTCCACCAAGTGCCACCAGCTTCGCGGCGCCATCGCTGGTTCCCTGGCTGGTCGCGGCGAACTTGATCCACCCGAGCGGGCGCGCCACGTTCGAGATCTGAAGCTCATCCAGATCCCCAGTGAACCTGGTCGCGGTTCCAGAGTCCCCGCCAACGAGGATGGGAGCGGTGCTTGAGGGAAGGGGCTTGGCCAGGGTCGAGACCTGGGCTCCATTGACGAAAAGCTTGAGGCCACCACCCTCGGAAACCACCGTCAGGTGGCTCCAGGCTCCTGCGGCCACCGCTGGCGCGGGATTGCTGCGGGAGTCGCCGAGTTCGAGGAACGGCACTCCGTTGTCGAGCAGCAGCCGGAAGCCCTCGCCACGGCTGAGGACCACGGTCTGCGGAGAAAGGCTGGAGGGCTTGAGCCAGAGGGAAAGGGTGAGCGCCTGTCCAGCCTTCCATTCGAGACTGGCCGAATTGGGAATGCTGAGCGGCTCCCCTCCGGCCAGACGCAGACCGCCACCAATGATCGCCCCCTCGCCGATGACTCCCGCGTTCGAGGCATTGTTGGCATTGCGGGTGGAGTCGGAGGGATTCGAGGATCCAGGAGTGAAATGATAGGCGAGTGCCGTGTCGGAATCAAAGGCCTCGGACGAAGCGGACGCGGGCACCTTGGACGACTCACTACTTCCATAGTAGAGGGACACCTTGGTTCCGGCTCCGGATTTCAAGGAGGGCACCCTGACCCAGACGAAGGCCTCGTTCAGCAGTCCGTCGTAGGTCTCGATCTGATGGGCGAGAAGGGTCTTGCCGTCTTCGGCGATGAAGCGGATGTCGGCTCCATTTTCCGCCGCGCTGGCGAACTGGAAGTTTCCATCGTGAAGCCGCACCAGCACCAGGGAGTCACCAATCGGATCAGCGATTGAAGAGGCATCCAGGGTGAGGGTCTGGCGCTGGGTCCAGGCCTCGTTCCACCAGTTGGCCTCCGCCGCTTGAAGGTGGGCCGTGGCGAGCAGTCCGAGAAACGGAATGAGGGCGCGGGAGTTTACGTGTCGGGTCATGTCGGATATGGATCGCGTCGGGTGTCAGAAGTCGCCCCAAAGGCGGAATGTGTAGGAAAGGGAGAGTGGCAGTCCGCTGTCGCGGCGGGCCACCGGAAGGCCGGCATCGAGCGAGCCGTTGAAGTGGTCGAACAGGCGTCCACGGGTCCCAACGCCCACGCTGGCCAAAGTGGAGCCCGAGTCCTGTCCGGGCAGCGGCTTCTGGAGACTCAGCAATCCGCCTTCGAGAAAGGCATAGACACGCCAGTCATCCTCGGCATCGCTCCCTTTCCCCAGCAGCGAGGGGCTGCGCAGCTCGAGGGTGGTGAACACCCCGCCGTCCCCCAGCGCTTCGGACTCAAGATAGCCGCGGACGTTTCCGAGACCACCGCCGGCGATCTGCTCGCTGTTGATGAGGGGCTGACTGGAGGCCTGGCCCTGGACTTTTGCAAAAGCTTGGAGCCCGTGCGGCAGCTCGTGGGTGTGGGAGAGATCCCCCCGGAAATAGAAGAAACCTCCGTCCGCTCCCGAACGCTTGTTGTCGAACTCGGTGGCCGAACTCCCCATGCCGCGAAGGTGAAAGGTCACTCCGCCATTGAGCTCCGTCGTGCTGTCCACCCCTTTCCAGCCGGCGGTGTAAAGCAGGTTGAAAGGATAGTAGGTGATCGGGGTGACGACCGTTGACGTTCCGGCGGTGAGATCCTCATCGAAGTGCTTGTAGTCGAGCCCGAAGCTCAGCGACTGATAGAAACCCTTTCCTGCCGGAAGGTTCTTCAGCAGGCGCAGGCCGACAATCTCCCCGCGACCTGCCACGGCCAGTCCTCCAAGCGTGGAGACATTGCTGTCCTGCTTGGTGCCTTGCAGCATGAGGCTGAGGCCTTCGATCGCCGGAATCGGAGCGATGTAGTAGCCGGAGTAAACCTGGGCGTCCTCAAGGTTTTCGGGGGCGATCTGAAAGTTGAATCCCAGCGCGTGACCCATCTGCCAGAGATTTCCATAACTCAGCGCGCCGTTGAGACGCAGTTCGGAGGTGTTCGGACTGTAGCGGTTGTTCAGTTCGAGACTGCCGTGGAAGGGCAGTTCGTCCTTCACGTTGAGGTCGATATCGACCGTTCCCGGCACCACTCCGGGACGCAGCGCGGGCACGACCTCGCGCCCGGCCAGTTGGTTCATGGCGATGACATCCCGCTGGACCTTGGTGAAATCCACGATCGCGCCCTCGGCCATGGAAGGTGCCATCTTCTTCAAGGCGGAGGGAGACGTGTAGCGTCCGCCCTTCACCCGGAGCCGCCCCACGGGGTTCTCCGCCACCTCCAGCGTCACCACCCCGCGCTTGATCTGCTGGACCGGAATCTGCACGGAGACCGCCTGATAGCCCTTGTCCCGATAGGCCTTCTCCAGCGCGGCGCGGGCGCGATCCACATCGGAGGGCAGGCGACCGGGCCCGAGAAACGGATACACGATCTCCCCAATCTCCGCTGCCGTGAGGGCCTTCGATCCGTGGACCTGAAAGGCACGAAGGTACATGGGACGGGGAGTTGCCGCTGGCTCGGCCGTCGGCTGCTCCTGGGCTTGCAATGGTCCGATGGCGAGAAGGCCCAACAGCCAACATGCGCGGCCGGCCCGGAAGGACCGACCACGCACTTGGGAACCAACCACTATCGGAAATGGCATGCTAATCCCTGAAGACAGGGCCTTGCGGTCGTCCGCCGAGGCATCCTGCATCGTTTGGAAGAAATCCGTCATTCAATGCTCATGGGGGAAAAAGTCCCACCGGCCGGAACTTCGGCCCGTGGGCTGTTAGATCACACACACTCTCAAGAAGCCTATCAACGGGGAGTCACCGGACCGCCGTCAGCCGTGCGCACCACATTGAGCGTGCTCTCAATGATGCCGCCGCCGTTGGTGGCGTCCACGGTCTTGATCTGGTTGGCAAGCGCCGTGGCAAAACTGGCCGCCGTGCCAGTCAATCCGGCCTGGGGACGAAGGATGCGGTTGTAGAGCCAGGCGGTGTAAGTGCCATTGCGAACGTTGGTGGTAGTCAGATCAACGCCGTTGAACTTGATCGCCACCCCACCGAAGGGCGTCACGCGGGTGCTCGCGTCTGAAGGTGTGACGTAGCCGACGTAGTAACCGGCGGTTGCAGTCGGGAAAAGAAACTGCCCCTCGCCATACTTGCCCTTTGCCGCATCGAGGGAAAGAGTGGCCGTCAGATACTCGGCCAGGTTCGCGCCCGAGGTGTGGCCGCCGCTGCCCAGCGGACTGTAGATGCCGTTGACGGTTTCAGCAGGCCACGGAACGTGGGATCCGACAACGCCACCATTGAGAGGTGAACCGGTCGGAGCGGTGGAGTAGGTGGATCTCCAAACCTTGACCGCACTGGTGGTGCCGAGCCCAATCTCCGTGTAAGCACCGAAGCGCTGGCCGGCATCGGTGTTTCGGCCGAGGGCATAGACGATCTTGTTCTGATCCCCATTGGTGTAGTTTCCAGTGAAGAGGGACAGCTTGACCGCTCCAGTGGTGTAGAGCTGCTGGGCGAGCTGGTTGGTGATGTTCAGGCCGGAGGGGAAACCCGGGCTGCCATAAAAGCCAAGCGGGCTGACCCCGACGACTTCCTCGTCCACCGGATTGTAGGTCACTCCCTGATAGGTGCCGTTGAAGGGCGAAGTGGACTGGAAGTTGGTGGAAAGACCAAAGTTCGCCGTGCTGACCTCGTAGTCAGTGTTGAGCACCGCGGAACCCGAGTTCGGATCAATGACCGTCCCGGTGTTGCTGGCGGCGGTGGTGACGACGAATCGCTGCGGCGTGTTGCCAGCAACAGCCGAGATCCCCGCAAGCGCACCGGAGAACGAGACCTTGATGACCACGGTCTGGCTGTTGAAGGTGCCGCGCCAGGCTCCGAAGTTCGAACCTGTGGGGATGCTGCTGACAGCACCGCTGCTGCCCGTGCCGGAGACAAAGCCGCCGACTCCATGATAGTTCCAGGTGTTGCCGTTCGCTCCGAGAATGTGGGCGATGGCGTTCTGGGTGGCGGTACGGTCACCGTTGGAGCCGACGATGCGGATCACGGTCTGACCGGAGGCGATGCCGGAGGCGGAGAGGACGAGTGCCGCGAGGGCGGTGGATTTCAAGAGTTTCATGGGATTGTAAACAAGTAGAGTTATCTTTGAGTGATGGCTTGGAAGGAATGGGATTCAGGGAACGACACGCACCCGATAGAATCCCTTCGGCTTGGAACGTCTGTCCTCATCCGTATCGGTGAAGTTCAGCGGAGTGGCAGTCGGCCCCGCCGAATGGAAGCTGATCGGCAGCCAGTTCTGCAGGTCCTCGGAGAACTCCACGTGGTAGAGCTTGTCCGCCACCGTGTTCGCCGTGATCACGGCCTCGGTCTCGGAATTGGTGAAGCTCAAGACCTTGAGGAAGTCACTTGCATCGGTTGGACTCGTGCCTGCTTTGAGCTCGGCGAGATCGGTGTGGCCGTCGCCATCAGTGTCCTGACTGGGAGAAATCTCAGTCCGCAGCGAGAAGCTGAGCACGCCGGAATCATTGATGGTGAAGGTGCCCAGACGGGTGACTCCGGACGCATTGAACTGGTAAAAATCCAGCTCGGTTCCGGAGGTCCCACCGCCGAAGTCACCCTCGATCGTCCCGTTCTTGTTGTCCCACTGGCTGAATCCGCCGAACTGGGTGGTTCCAGCGGTGATGGGGCTGGCAGCACCATCCTCACCGCCCTTCGAGCGGGTATCCGCCTGGGTGCCGTACTTTGAGAACTGCGCCTGATTCGGGTCTTGCACGGTCGCGACGCTGCTGTTGGCGGTGGCTTGCGAACCGCGATAGCCGTAAATGCCGCTTGCCACGGCCGAGATCCAACTGGACGTGGCGGCACGCGCCTGGAGGTTCAGAGCAGGCCAAGGTGTGCTGGGAAGGTCAGTTGAGACTCGTTCCCGGGTGGCATACACCACCGGCTGGGCAGTCGTGGCCACACGGGATCCGATCACACTCCAGTGCAGGTCGGTCCGCGTGTTCCAGGAACCGCCAAAGGTCGCGGTGAGGTCGGCGTCGATCGCTCCAAGCCCGCTGACCGTGAACGAGCCACCGGATTTGAAGAGGCTGTCCTGGCCGATCTTGACCAAGTAGGACTTGCCCTTGCCCGGATCTTCATCGGCCCGGAAGGCGAGGAAGATGTCCCCTTCGGCAGGATTGGGAACCGTGACCGCCCGGGATTCGGAGGCAAAGGCGATCAGGGCGACGG
>JAIXVN010000355.1 GCA_027483005.1 Verrucomicrobiaceae bacterium | reverse complement strand
GGAGTTCACCGACCTGGTGCCACTCGCCGAACGCTTTTCCAACAAGCTCTCGAAGGGCATGACCCAGCGGCTCGGCCTCGGCCGCTCGCTGCTGCATGATCCGCAGGTGCTGATCATGGACGAGCCCGCCGCCGGTCTCGACCCGAAGGCGCGCGTCGAACTGAAGCACCTGATCCGCGTCCTCGCCCAGGAGGGGAAAACAATCTTCATTTCCTCACACATCCTCTCGGAGCTCGGGGAAATGTGTGACTCGCTGCTCTTCATCAACGCCGGCCGCATCGTCCATCACGGCGGCGCGGAGGACCTGCGCCGCAGCGCCGATGCCCTGGGAGGCGTGCTCTACGACGTGCAGGTGGCAAACGAGGCCCAACACGTGGCGGACTGGTGCGTGCTGCAGCCGCATGTCGAGTTCCTGGAGGCGCGGAAACACGGCGGACGCATCCGCATCGAGGTCGATGATCCGGCGAAGTCGGCCGACGTTCTCGCGCGGATGATCAAGGACGGACTCAAGGTCGTGGAGTTCCACCGCGAGGAGCGCAATCTGGAGGATGCCTTCATCGACATCCTTGGCCGCATCGAGAGGGGTGAGAAAAACGTCGTGCTGCCGCCGCCCATGCCTCAACCCGAAGCAGGGGTAAAGGCCGTCTACAACACCGCCCTAGACTACTGAGCCGATGTCCGCGCCTTCCGAACGACTCGACGACTTTCCGGACCGCTTTTCACCGATGCTGGTGAAGGAGCTGAGACAGGGACTGCGTGGCAAGACCTTCGTGGCCGTCTTCCTGGTCCTTCAGGTGCTGCTCGGACTGATCCTTCTAACAGCCGGTGCCGCAGCCACCTCGCAAAAGGCCGGGGAATTCGTGTCCCAGGTCGTCTTCGTCTTCTTCTCGCTCTCCGTGCTGGTGATCCAGCCTCTGCGCGGAGTTGGCGCGCTTTCCTCCGAGATCCGGGGCAACACGATCGACCTGATGGTCCTCACCCGACTCGGAGCCCTGCGGATCGTGCTCGGGAAATGGGTGGCCATCGTCAGCCAGTCCGCCCTGCTCACCGCTACCATCTTTCCCTACCTCATCCTCCGCTACTACCTCGGCGGCATGAACCTCTTCGCCGAGTTGATGATGGTGCTGATGATCTTCGCCCTGTCAGCGGGACTGACCGCCGTGACGGTGGGGATCTCCGCCTGCAACTCGATCCTGATCCGTGGATTGGTGCCGGTGCTCGGCACGCCGTTCATCACGTTCGGGATTTTCGGAATCGGATTCAATCGCGAGTTCGGAAACTTGATCGAAATCTGTTCGCTTAACGACAAGAAGGAGACATTCGGCCTGCTCGGCTTCCTCCTGCTGGTCGCACACCTTGGCTGGTCCTCCCTGTCACTCGGTGCCTCGCTGATCGCACCGATGGCGGAGAATCACTCGACACTCCGCCGGTTGATCGCCCTTGGAACCATCATGCTCGCCCCCTTGCTGATGCGGGCGATGAATGCCCATCACGAAGTCGTTCCAATGCTGTGGTTCCTCTTCGCGGCGCCCGCCATCGGCACCGCGCTGGCGGAGATCGAGAACCCGGTTTCCACGATCTATCGACCCTTCATTCGAAGAGGCTTCATCGGCAAACTCGCGGGCGCATTGCTTTACCCGGGGTGGCCTTCCGGAGTGATCTTCACGATCGTGGTCTCGGTCATCGGCATCACCACGGTCCCTGCCATCACGCAGATCACCGGACCCAACATCATCGACGCCCAGGTCTGGATGCTCGGATTCATCGGCAGCCTGCTGCTCCCGGGAGTCATTGTGGTGCTCGCCAGTTCGAAGATCAAGGACCGCTCCGCCACCTTCATTTTGTTGTGGGCCGCCTGGGTGATCCTGGCCCTCGTCATGGCCGCACTCAGCTCGGAAATCCGATCGGAATTCCTGCTCTGGGCCTTCATCTGGGATCCCTTCACCTTGATTCCGATGTCGGAAACGAGCGGCCCTTATCGAAGCTTCGGTTTCGACAAGGGTGAGCTGGTGGCAGCCGGCATCATCGTCAACACGCTCTATCTTCTCATTCTCCTGATCAAGGCCATGCCCGCTTTCCGCCGCATCCGCAGCCTTGAACAGGAAACGCCTTCCGAATGAAACGCGACGAGCTCCAACACAGCCACAGCCGGGCGCTCGCCGCCGCCGGACGATTGCGCCTGCCCCTGCGCTCCAAGGTCTGGCGCGGGCAAGCCGGGGATTTCAATGGCAGCGGCACCGGCTCGTCGCTCGATTTCCAGGACCACCGCAGCTATGTGCCCGGCGACGATCCGCGACACCTCAACTGGCAGGCCTACGCCCGCACCGGACACTACACGATGAAGTTGTTCCGCGAGGAAGTCCGGCCGGTCGTCGATCTGGTCTTCGATGCCTCGGAGTCGATGTTCTTCGATCCCGCGAAGGCCGCCCGCTCCGCCGAGCTGTTCTATTTCATCATCGAAAGCGTCCGCGGCTCCGGGGCCAGCGTGAGCGTGCACGTTGTCCGAGGCGATGCCTCACTGCGAATCGATCCCGACAGCATCCACACCCATCGCTGGCTGGAAATGGCCCGCGCCATGCCCGCGTCCGACACCGCCGGTGCGCCGGATCTTTCCCGCATCCAATTCCGTGCGAATGCCGTGCGCGTGCTGGTTTCCGACCTCTTGTTTCCCGGCGATCCCGAGCCGCTGCTCCGCCACCTCGGCCAGCGCCACGGCAGCATCCTGATCTTCTCACCCTTCCTCGAAAGCGAAGCCAAACCCGCGTGGACCGGCAACTACGAGTTCGTCGATGCCGAGCGCCAGTCGCGCCACCAGCACCGCATCGAACCGAACGTGCTCGAACGCTACCTGACCGCCTACGCCCGCCATTTCACCCTCTGGAAACAATCGGCGCAGCGGCATCAGGCCGCCTTCGCCCGCATCCCGGTCGAGACAGATCTCGCCACTGCCCTCTTCAACGGAGCTGTCACCGCCGGTGCGCTGGAACCTTCCCACTGACCCGTGATCACCCTCGCCAATCCCTACGGCCTCTGGGCACTCATCGGAATTCCGGTGGTGATCGCGATCCATTTCCTCCAGCGGAAATCCATCGTCCTGCCGGTCTCGACGCTATTCCTGTTAGAGAAGACCCAGCGCGAATCCGCCAGCGGCCGACGCTTCGACCGCCTGATGAATTCCGTGCCGCTGTGGATGCAGTTGCTCGCCATCCTCATCCTCGCCTGGATCCTCGCCGAGCCCCGCTACCAGAAACCTCGTAGCACGCAGCGCGTCGCCGTCGTGCTCGACTCCTCGGCCTCGATGGCCGTTGCGAAGGAACGCATGCTCGGCATCCTCGCGCAGAAGCTCCCCCCGCTCAAAGGCCCCGCCGCCGCGCTGGAGCTGACGGTTTTCGAAAGCACTCCCGGCCGGCCCCGGCTCTTCGCGGGAGACTCGGTGGAAAAGCTCGTCGAGTCGCTCAAGACCTGGACACCGCGCGATGGACTCGTCGATCCCGCCCAGGTGATCCGGCTCGCACGGTCGCTTGTTTCCCGTGAGGGCATCGTCGTTTACGTGACCGACACCCCGAACGGCTCCCTCCCCTTCGATGCCCGCCAGCTGGCGCTCGGCGAGGCGATCGGGAACGTCGGCTTCACCGGGGTTTCCTTCAGCCGCGAAGGCGACACGCTGACCTGGCGCGCCCTTGTTAGAAACTATGGCACCGAGCCGGCCACTCGTTCCTGGCATCTTGAAAGCCCCAGTGGTCGCAGCGGGGAAAAATCCATCACCCTCGAACCCGGCGGACTCGCCTCGCTGCAGGCCGCCTTTCCGACAGGCACTGACAAGGCCCGTGTGGTGCTCTCCGCCGACCGCTTCACGACCGATGATGTGCTGCCGCTCGTCAGACCAGCCGCCAAGCCGCTGGCACTTTACGCAGCCACCTCCGAGGCCTTCGCCGATCTAACGAAAAAGCTGCTGCGTTCGATCGAGTCGATCCAACCGGTCAACGATGCCGCCTCCTCCGATCTCGCGCTGATCAGCTACGATCCGCTCGACCCCGCCCTGCCGCAGGGAAATGCCGTCGTCTTCGTGCACGATGGCACCCAGGGCGGAGCCTACCTCAAGGGTGGCATCGTGGCGGAAAAGGATCCCCTCATTGACGGACTGAACTGGCAGTCGCTGCTGGTGCGCGAGACGATCTCGCTGGAACGCGGCCAGCGCGACAAGGTCATCCTCTGGCAGGAACAACGGCCGCTCATCTTCATCCGCGATGTCCCGGCCACCGCCACCACGCCAGCGGCCCGACAGCTTTGTTTCAACTTCGACCTCAAGCGCTCCAACGCCGCCTCGCAGCCGGGCTTCATCGTCATGCTGCACCGCTTCGCCGAATCGATCCGCGAGGCCAAGGTCGCGCCGGCCGCCGACAACCTCGAAACCAACGAGCCGATCCGCCTGGCCACCCGCAGCGGCACGACTGAAAAGCCTGCCAGCCCGCTGGAAACCCTCAGCTCCGACATCGGCGGCAAGACCCTCCGCGACGCGAAGCTCGAACTGCCTCTGGTCGATCCTCTAACAGCTCCACTCGATCCCGGCTTCTTCGCGATCAAGCAAGGCGATGAAACCCTGCTGTCCGCCTCGGTCCATTTCGGTGACACCCGCGAAGCCGACTTCAACGCCTGCGGCAGCGCCGACGACCTCGATCAAGGAGCGGGCAATGCCGTCGAACGCCACACCATGGAAGACCCCTGGTGGCGGCTCGCCGTGCTGGCCCTGGTGGTGATGCTGCTGGTCTCCTGGAGATACACCGCCTCAAGTTCCAAAGGCCAAGTTCCAAGTTCCAACAAAGAACCACTAACCTCTAACCTTTAACTTTCTTGCCCCTCCCCACCTTCCAGGCTCCTGAATGGTTCCTGCTGATTCCGGTGCTGGCCCTGATCGGCTGGTTCTGGCGCGGGCTGCGGCTGCATTCGCCATTGAGGGCGGTGATCATCGTCATCGTCACGCTTGTGCTGGCCGATCCGCGACTGCGCCGCCAGCAGAACGCGTTGGATCTCTGGGTGCTGCTGGATCGTTCCGAGTCCACCGAAGACCTCGTCGACAAAGGCCTGCCGGAATGGAAGAAGCTGTTAGAGAAATACAAGCCGGGTCATGATGACCGGCTGACCTTCATCAACTACGCGGGAGAAATCGCCGAGATGGGCGCCGACGGAGCTTCCTTCACCGGTTCCCGGAAACTGACCCGCAGCAACCTGGCGCTTCAGAACATCGTCGCGCTGGCCGATGAGAAGCGCCCGAGCCGCGTGCTGATGTTCACCGATGGCTTTTCCACCGAGCCTCTCACCGAAGCCGCCGCGCAGCTTCAGAATCGTGGCATTCCGCTCGACTTCCGCCTGATCCGCGAGGAGACCGAAGACGATTTCCGAGTGGCCCGGCTGGAGTTTCCCGAACGCGTCCAAGCCGGTGAGCCCTTCCTGCTTTCCGTCATCGTGCGTGGATCGAAGGACACCACGCTGCCGCTCGTCCTGCGCCGCAATGGCCAGAAGCTCACCGAGAGTTCGGTCACGCTCGTCAACGGCGTCGGCAAGGCCGAGTTCACCGACCGCATCCCGCGCACCGGAGCCTTCGAGTATGAGGCGGAGATCCTGCCGGAAAAGGACGCCCATCCCGGCAACAACCGCTCGAACCGCTGGATCGAGATCGCTGGCGGCCCGCGCGTGCTGCTGGCCACCCGCTTCAAGGATGATCCGGTGGCCAAAGTACTAGAGTCGCAGGACTTCACCGTGCAGACGATCGACGATCCCTCGCTGCTCAAGCCGGGCCAGTTGGTCGGGGCCCGTGCCGTGATCTTCAACAATGTCCCCGCCCACGAGGTGCCGAACGATTTCATGAAGTCGCTCGACTTCTACGTCCGCGAGCAGGGCGGCGGTTTCATGATGACCGGGGGCGATCGCTCCTTCGGCTCCGGCGGCTATTTCCAGTCAGCCATCGATCCGCTGCTGCCGGTGTCGATGGAGCTGAAATCCGAGCACCGCAAGCTTTCGGTCGCGCTGGCGATCGTGATGGACCGCTCGGGTTCGATGGCGGTCGGCGTGCCTGGAGCGGCCGGTGGCAAGGCCCTGACCAAGATGGACCTGGCCGATGCCGGGGCGGTGGATGCGATCAATCTGTTGGGCCCGATGGACCAAGTGGCCGTGCTGGCGGTGGACAGTGCCCCCGAACCGGTCATCCCCCTCACCCCCATCGGCAACCGCAAAGGTGAGCTGAGCGGGCTCACCCGCAAGATCACTTCCCAAGGAGGAGGCATTTTCATCTACGAAGGCCTCAAGGCCGGCTGGGATGAGTTGAAGAAGGCCAACGTCGGCACCCGCCACATGATCCTCTTCTCCGACGCGGCGGACTCGGAGGAACCCGGCGACTACAAGAAGCTGCTCAAGGAAATGACCGATCAGGGCTGCACGGTTTCCGTCATCGGCCTCGGCACAAAGGCGGACCAGGATGCAAGGCTGCTGGAGGACATCGCCCGGCTCGGCAACGGCCGCATGTTCTTCTCCGATCGTCCGGCCGACATCCCGAAGATCTTCGCCCAGGAAACGGTGACGATCGCCCGCTCCGCCTTCATCAAGGAACCGGTCGGCGCGAAGCCCACCGGCCGCTGGGCGGAGGTCTCGCCGAAGCCTCTCGCCTGGCTGCCGGAGGCCGATGGCTATAACCTCTCGTATGCCCGCGAGGACACCACGGTCTCGCTCGTCACGACCGACGAATACCTCGCCCCACTCGTTGCTCAGGCGCGACGTGGCCTCGGACGCACGGCGGCGATTTCCTTTCCGCTCAGCGGCGAGAATTCAGAAAAGGCACGCGCCTGGCCGGGATATGGCGACTTCCTTCAAACCACCACCCGATGGCTGATGGGGCAGGAAACGCCCCCCGGCATCGGCATCCGCCATCGACTGGAAGGCACGCGTCTGACCGTCGATCTGCTCTATGATCCCGCACTCTGGTCGGAGAAACTCGCCGCCAAGCCACCGCGCATCAAGCTTCTCGAAGATGGCGGCGGCCAGCCTTACGAAGTGCCATGGAAGCGGATCTCGCCCGGACATTTCAGCATCACACGGGACTTGCAGGAAGGCTCGGTGGTGCGCGGGGCGATCCAGGTGGGCGAGGTGAGTTTGCCCTTTGGTCCGCTGAGTGTGGGCTCGTCGATCGAATGGGCCTTCGAGCCCGAGCGATTGGCCGAGCTGCGCAGCGTTTCCAATCAGACCAGCGGCCGTGAGTTGACGAACCTCAAGGACGCCTGGCTGCGTCCACCCTTCGTGCACGAAGCCTCGCTGCGGTTGCCGCTTGCGATCGCCCTGGTGGTGCTGGTGCTGGCCGAGGCCCTTTTCACACGCACCGGATGGAAGCTTCCGCTGCCGGCCCTGCCAGCTTCCTGGAAACGTGAGGCAGCCCCGCGTGCCAAGGTGCCGAAGTCGAACAAGCAGGCTGCTGAAGCCGCTCCCATCATGACACAGGAGGATGCGCCAGAGCCATCGACAACTGAGCCGACGCCGAGCGAACCCGAAGAGCGACGTTCGCGCTATCAGAGAGCAAAGGACAAGCGGTGAGCTGTGTAAATTCGGCGTAAACGGGCTGCGACTTCTTGTGATCTCCATGCTGTCGGAGAATCCTGCCCGACAGCCATGAACGCGACCTCAGTCCTGCTGCTCTGCTCCGCTGCGATCACCCACGCCGCTCCGGTTTATCAACTCCACGAATGGGGCACCTTCACCACGGTCTCCGGATCGGATGGGGTGCTGTTGTCCGGACTCGAGCGCGAGGAGGAGCAGCTTCCTGGATTCGTCGAGTCCCACGACGGATTTGAAAACAACACGCATCCCAACATGAACAACTTCGCGCGGATCGCGAAACTGCATGGGACTTCAGGATACGCGGAGCCAGGGCAGAAGGGTCTGGCAAATCGACCGCTCGCGGGCGTGACGGTGAAGATGGAAACCCCGGTGCTCTACTTTCATTCCCCGGAGGCTTTTCGAGCGAAGGTGAACATCGGCTTCGAGGGCGGCACCATCAGCCAGTGGTATCCGGAGCGCACCAAGGGCGATACTCCACCAGAGCCCGCACCGCCTGCGGATCCAGAGAAGAACCCGACGCCCTTGAAGGCCTGGCTGCTTGATTTCAACCAGCCCTATCACGGCTCGATCGAATGGAACGTGGATGTCCTTTCTCCTGCCGACAGCGCGAAGCAGCTTCTTTTCAAGCCTGGCGACACGCTTGGCTGGGTCCGTGCCCGCGTGCCGGAGGCCAATGTCGTGCGCACTGCCAGCGGCCAGACCGAAGGCTATCTGTTTTATCGCGGACTCGGTCACTTCAATCCCGGACTGAAGACCACGGTGGACGCCGGCGAGGTTCTTCATCTGCGGAACGAAACCGGTGGCGCCATCCCCTATCTCATCGCCTTCGAGCGTCTGGAGGATGGAAGCCTCCGCTGGAGTGAGTGTCGCGATGCACTGTCCGCTGAGGGGTCGCTCGATCTGCCGGAAAGTTCGTTCAAGACCGAAGCGAAAGGATTCCCCGAGTCTGTTTACAAGGCCGTGCAATCCGGACTCGCCGGCTGTGGGCTCACCGAAGACGAAGCCCATGCGATGGTTCAGACCTGGTGGGACAGTTATTTTGAATCCCGTGGCCTGCGGGTGTTCTGGGTCCTGCCTCGTGAAAAGGCCGATCAGCTCCTGCCGCTGGAGGTTTCCCCTGCTCCGAGCCAACTCGTCCGCGTGCTGGTGGGTCGATCGGAAGTCCTTCGCCCTCGCGATGAAAAGGCATGGCAGCGTCTCGCCCATTTGACCGGCAACGAAGCCTCCGTCTGGAGCAGCGTGGTGTACGGCAACCGCTTCGGCCTCGCGATCAAGGAACGCATCCAGTCGCTGGACCATCAGGCGGCGAAGTGAAATGCCATGCGTCCGGTAGATGCGGATCTGATCATCGGTGAGTTGGGAGAAAGAGCCT